>NZ_JEZN01000022.1:0-40065 GCF_000581715.1 Acinetobacter sp. 479375
GGTTAAGTCAGCCTGGCGTTGGTAGTCCAGGTGAAAGACAGTAGGCATGCATCTTAGGCAAATCCGGGGTGCTCTATGCTGAGAGTCGATATCAAGCTGTACTTGTATAGTGAAGTGGCTGATACCATACTTCCAAGAAAAGTCTCTAAGCTTCAGTTACACAGGAATCGTACCCGAAACCGACACAGGTGGTCAGGTCGAGTAGACCAAGGCGCTTGAGAGAACTCTGCTGAAGGAACTAGGCAAAATGGTACCGTAACTTCGGGAGAAGGTACGCTGCTGAGGGTGATGGGACTTGCTCCCTGAGCGCTTGGCAGCCGCAGAAACCAGGCCGCTGCAACTGTTTATTAAAAACATAGCACTCTGCAAACACGAAAGTGGACGTATAGGGTGTGATGCCTGCCCGGTGCTGGAAGGTTAATTGATGGGGTTAGCGTAAGCGAAGCTCTTGATCGAAGCCCCAGTAAACGGCGGCCGTAACTATAACGGTCCTAAGGTAGCGAAATTCCTTGTCGGGTAAGTTCCGACCTGCACGAATGGCATAATGATGGCGGCGCTGTCTCCAGCAGAGGCTCAGTGAAATCGAAATCGCTGTGAAGATGCAGTGTACCCGCGGCTAGACGGAAAGACCCCGTGAACCTTTACTGCAGCTTGACATTGAACTTTGACCTTACTTGTGTAGGATAGGTGGGAGGCTATGAAGATGTGACGCCAGTTGCATTGGAGCCATCCTTGAAATACCACCCTGGTAATGTTGAGGTTCTAACTCTGCCCCGTAATCCGGGGCGAGGACCATGTCTGGTGGGTAGTTTGACTGGGGCGGTCTCCTCCTAAAGAGTAACGGAGGAGTACGAAGGTGCGCTCAGCGTGGTCGGAAATCACGCGTAGAGTATAAAGGCAAAAGCGCGCTTAACTGCGAGACCCACAAGTCGAGCAGGTACGAAAGTAGGTCTTAGTGATCCGGTGGTTCTGTATGGAAGGGCCATCGCTCAACGGATAAAAGGTACTCTGGGGATAACAGGCTGATACCGCCCAAGAGTTCATATCGACGGCGGTGTTTGGCACCTCGATGTCGGCTCATCTCATCCTGGGGCTGAAGCAGGTCCCAAGGGTATGGCTGTTCGCCATTTAAAGAGGTACGCGAGCTGGGTTTAGAACGTCGTGAGACAGTTCGGTCCCTATCTACCGTGGGCGCTGGAAATTTGAGAGGATCTGCTCCTAGTACGAGAGGACCAGAGTGGACGAACCTCTGGTGTACCGGTTGTGACGCCAGTCGCATCGCCGGGTAGCTATGTTCGGAAGGGATAACCGCTGAAAGCATCTAAGCGGGAAGCCTACCTCAAGATAAGATTTCCCTGTGACTATATGTCACCTAAAGAGCCGTTCAAGACTAGGACGTTGATAGGTTGGATGTGGAAGCATAGTGATATGTGAAGCTGACCAATACTAATTGCTCGTGAGGCTTGACTATACAACACCCAAACAGTTGTTGTATTCAAGATAAATTCAATACGAAAACTTGATTTAGTTAAAATAGTTGCTAAGATACACAACTTAAAACAGACCCAATATTCAATCCGTTAAACTCATTTGGAAAAAGCAAAGCATCACACAAGTGAATAAGACTAGGCAAGTATCCATAACAGTTTGCTGGCGACAATAGCAAGAGTGAACCACCTGATCCCTTCCCGAACTCAGAAGTGAAACCTCTTCGCGCTGATGGTAGTGTGGCGTTAGCCATGTGAGAGTAAGTCATCGCCAGCTTTTAATTCTAAGGCACCCTCATCTTTATACAGATGAGGGTGCTTTTTATTGGGAAAAATTTATATAAATTAAAAATTGACTCATCAGGTTGATTAAACGTTATTGAATGATATAGTTTGAATAGGATATCGTTAAAACTTATGCTATAAATAGTATGTAGGCATATTTTTTGCTTGGCGGGCGTGATTAGGGTATCGATTTATGAAGTTATCTGTTGGATTGAAAGTTGCGAATAGTTTGTCGCTTACCCCTCAATTACAACAAGCAATTCGTTTATTGCAACTCTCGAGTCTTGAGCTTGAACAAGAAATTCAGATTCAACTGGATAGTAATCCGTTGCTTGAAAAAATAGAAGATGAAAGTAGCACAGAAAGCCTAACTCATTTAGAAAGCAGTGATACTAATGATTTAACGCAAGAATTGAATGCTGATCATTTACCCAATGATCTTCCTGTCGATACCGATTGGGATGATGTCTATACGCATCAATCTACTGCTTTAGCATCGCCAGAATTTGAAGAGCGGGAAGATAATCGCCAAGCTCATCATACTTTAAAAGAACATATTTTAGAGCAAGTTAATTTATTGCATTTTTCTACAGTTGATAAATTAATTGCTTATTGCATTATTGATTGCCTGGATGATAAAGGTTTTCTTGATGCTGAAATTGAAGAAATTTTATTAGCAGCACAGCATTTGCTGATAGAAGCAGACTATGATGAAGAAATAGAGCACGATGAAATTCTAGTGGTGCTTAAACATATCCAGCGTCTTGATCCAGTTGGTGTCGCTTCAATAAATTTGGCTGAATGTTTAAAAATTCAATTAGAAATGATGGATATTCAAACACCATTTCGTCGTGAAGCACTGAGTTTATTGCAGTGTTATGAGTTATTAATTGCCAATGACTTAAATAAGCTTTTGAAATCCACAGGCTTGAATATGAGTCAATTAAAGGAGGCAATTGGTTTATTAAAAACATTAAAACCTTATCCGGGTGCAGACTTTGAAAGTCAGGAGTCTGATTATCAAATTCCAGATGTGGTTGTAAATAAAAAAGATAATAGCTGGCAGGTGCAATTAAATCCTGATGTTTTACCTAAGCTAAGAATTAATTCTTTTTATTCAAATATGATTCGTCGAGCCGATCAGAGTGATGAAAATCTCTATTTACGTAATCAAATGCTGGAAGCTAAGAATTTTATTAAGAGTATTGATGAACGGCATAAAACATTATTAAAAGTCGCGACCTGTATTGTAGAACATCAGCGAGCTTTCTTTGAGATTGGTGCGGAAGGGATGAAACCGCTTGTATTGCGTGATGTGGCAGAAGAAGTGGAGTTGCACGAATCTACAGTTTCACGAGTGACCACCAATAAATATATGCTGACCCCACGTGGTTTATTTGAATTGAAATACTTTTTTTCAAGTCATGTGGGTACGACTTCAGGCGGTGAATGTTCTTCAACTGCCATTCGTGCCCGTATTAAAAAAATGATTTCAGCGGAAAATCCACGTAAGCCTTTGTCTGATAATGCGATTGCAGAATTATTAAAAGAAGAGGGTATCGATGTTGCCCGTCGAACAGTAGCAAAATATCGCGAATCGTTACATATTCCTTCGTCATCTGAACGAAAAGTCTTGATCTGATTTTTAAAGTATGACTATTCTAGAGATTCATTGTTGCAAAATAATGAATCTTTTTTTTCACCAAAGGAGTAGCTGAAATGGTTTAATGATTGTGATGCAGAATTCTGTTTTGTCATTAGATCGGCTTGGCTATGACTTTATATCCTGAAAGAAGGTGAGGGATAGAATTATGCAAATAACAATTCGTGGACATCATTTAGTCATAACGCCTGCAATTGAGCAAAACATTAAAAGCAAGTTTGATCAACTGACCAAACATCTGGATCAGGTGAATAGTATGCAGGTGAAGCTTTCCAAAGACCATCAAATCGATAAAAGAACGCATAAAGGAAGTGCGAATCACATCGCGGAGGCGATTGTACGTTTGCCTGGCGTAGAACTTTTTGCTCAGGCTTCAGCCGATGATATGTATATGTCGATTAAAAAACTGAGTGAAAAATTAAAACGGCAATTACAAAAACATCGCAAAATACAGTGTAATCATCAGCAACTTGTTGTTGATATTTAATTTTTTTTATTTTCTGAAGAGGCTAACAATTAGCCTCTTTTTTTATTTATAAAATATGATCATGTGCTGAATTATATCGATGATTTATAGTAAAATAATGCGTTTTACGCCTAAGCTTGTATATGAGGTCTAGCAATGAATAGTGAGCAGCTCACTCAAATTTTACAAGAAGCTTTTCCAGATGCGGAAGTGGCTGTCACTGGTCAGGCGGGAAAATTTGACCTGCGTATTGTAGATGATCAATTTGAAGGTAAGCGCAGTGTTGCGCGTCAGCAAGCTGTTTATGCGCCTTTAAATTCTTATATTGCAAGTGGTGCCGTCCATGCAGTGACAATTCGGACAATGACCAAAGACGAATGGCGCAAAGCAAGCCTTTTCGGAGCATAATAATTAATGGATAAATTTTTAATTTCGGGTGGTACTAAGCTCGAAGGGGAAGTGCGCATTTCAGGTGCAAAAAATGCAGCTTTACCCCTACTGGCTGCTATGATTTTAGCAGATTCTCCTATTACCTTGACCAATGTTCCAAATCTAAAAGATGTCAATACATTGGTGAAGTTAATTGCTGGTTTAGGTATTACCATGGAATATCAAGGTGATACGGTTAAGGCAGATACTTCGACTTTATCTAATCAGTTTGCACCATATGAATTGGTGAAAACCATGCGTGCTTCTATTCTGGTGTTAGGTCCGTTATTGGCACGTTATGGCAATGCACAAGTATCTTTGCCGGGTGGCTGTGCAATTGGCTCGCGCCCTGTCGATCAGCATCTGAAAGCTTTAGAAGCTCTAGGTGCGCACATCGAAGTTGAAAATGGCTATGTGCATGCCACGGTCGATGGGCGTTTAAAAGGTGCAGATATTACCTTTGATATGGTTACAGTCGGCGGGACTGAAAATATCCTGATGGCAGCAGTTTTAGCCGAAGGTGTGACGACATTACGTAATGCTGCACGTGAGCCTGAGATTACCGACTTGGCCAATATGTTGGTAAAAATGGGCGCTAAAATTGATGGTATTGATACTGATACACTCATTATTACAGGTGTGGAAAGTTTGCATGGCTGCGAATATGCAGTGGTTGCAGACCGTATTGAAACAGGTTCTTATCTTGCTGCCGCTGCGATCACAGGCGGTAGAGTGAAGACCACACATACCGATCCAAGTTTGCTTGAGTCAGTTCTTGAGAAATTTGAAGAAATGGGTGCAGAAGTGACCCGTGGTGATGATTGGATCGAGCTGGATATGCAAGGCAAACGTCCTAAAGCCGTGAGTTTTAGAACACTTCCTCATCCAGAATTTCCAACCGATATGCAGGCGCAGTTGATGGCGGTCAATGTGATTGGTCGTGGTTTTGCTACGATCTCAGAAACGATTTTTGAAAATCGTTTTATGCATGTACCTGAGCTTGCGCGTATGGGAGCGAATATTCAGGTCGAAGGCAATGATGCAGTGGTGACTGGTGTTGAAACCTTACAAGCAGCTCCTGTGATGGCAACGGATTTACGTGCATCTTTCTCTTTGGTCTTGGCGGCATTGGTTGCAGAGGGTGATACCCTGATTGACCGTATTTATCATATTGATCGCGGTTATGAAAATATTGAACAAAAATTGCAAAGTTTAGGCGCGAACATTAAGCGAGTCAGTTAATGAATGATATGAGAAACGATGATCCTAACTTTAACGTCATGGGAAATTTTGATCATGGTTTAACATTGGCACTCAGTAAAGGTCGAATTTTAAAAGAAACTTTGCCTTTACTGGAAGCAGCGGGCATTAATTTGCTTGAAGACCCAGAAAAGTCACGTAAATTAATTTTTCCAACGACACACAAGCAAGTGCGTATTTTAATTTTACGTGCGTCTGATGTGCCAACTTATGTGGAAAACGGTGCCGCGGATATTGGTGTGGCAGGCAAAGATGTACTGATGGAACACGGTGCACAGCACGTTTATGAATTGCTTGATCTCAAAATAGCGAATTGTAAATTGATGACCGCTGGTAAAGTCGGCATGCAACGTCCACAAGGTCGCTTAAAAATCGCCACCAAATATGTCAATTTAACGCGCCAATACTATGCAAGCTTAGGTGAGCAAGTGGATGTGATTAAGCTCTACGGTTCGATGGAACTCGCGCCTTTAGTGGGTTTAGGTGATTATATTGTCGATGTGGTGGATACAGGGAATACTTTGCGTGCCAATGGTTTAGAGCCATTGGACGAGATTATGAAAGTCTCTTCACGCTTGATTGTCAATAAAGCCAGCTTTAAGCGTAAACAGACTTTACTGGACCCGATCTTGTCGCAAGTCGAACAAGCAGTCAGTGATCGCCAATCTTAATTTTGCTCCTTAAATGTTTTATATTTTTGAACCGTCATCTTTGGCGGTTTTTTTATGGCTTGATCTTTATGAAGCAAGCGTAGAGAATAAAACCATAATTTTATTATGGGATTTTATAATGAAAAGTGTAAAACAACGTAAGCAAGAATCAATATCTAAATTAAAACAACAAAGTATTCCTTATATCGAACATTTACCCGTCATTGAATCGTTTGATGAGGCTTGTATTCGCTCTGCTGAGGAAATCGCGAAACGTGCAATTACTTGTTTACTCACTGTTCAGATTGCCTGTGATATTAATAACAACCAGTATGATCAACCAACCAAAGATTTTTTTATTGGATTATTCAATCAATATGAAGTGGCTGACCAACTCACGGCTAAAGAAAGTGCCATACTCCATAACCAAGCGGCACCTCAAGATGTGATCAATATGGTGTGGAAATATGAATCTTATTGGGTTTTGCTTTGGGCTTTGGGAATTGTAGATGAATTAAATTATCCAGACCAAGTGGTTGATTGTGATTTTGCAATCCAAGCCGTTTCATCTTGTGAATCATTTGATACATTTATGCAAAAAACTCAACTTAGGGAAATCGAACAAATTTTGGATGAGGCCGATCTTATCTATCGTTATGACTGGGCATGTGTTGAGGCGAGATTAAAACAACGTCCGACACCTGCAAATCTAAATGCTTCGGTTGTTCTTGAACGTCATGCCGCACTCAATTGGCTTATTCAATATGATGCAGATTGGGATGAACCTGACGTGAATACCTGATTAGAAAATTAAATATAGTTTAATTTTATTTTCGATGAAACAAAGTCAGATCATTGATGATTGATTACCCACAAACCATCCGAAACAAGGTAAACTAAGTTTTTCTTTTCACTCAAAACCTTGTAGGTAAATTGATGCGACGTTTATCGACTCAAGATCAAAACTTCAAACAAATCTTTGCAGATTTGTTGGCGTTTGAGACTGTTAATGATCCTGAACTTTTAAAAACTGTAGATCAAATCATAGCTGATGTTCGTCAGTATGGTGATGATCATGTTCTTAAGCTCACTCAACAGTTTGATCGACATCCAGCGCATCAATTTTCAGATCTGGAACTGAGCCAAGAACAGCTCAAAGCGGCGTTTGATGCGCTACAACCTGAAATTCGTGAAGCACTCGAATTGGCTGCTGAACGTATTCGTAGTTTTCATCAGGCGCAAAAACAAGAAGGCTGGACTTATGTCGATTCATTAGGAAATACCTTAGGTCAGAAAGTTACGCCTTTAGATCGGGTTGGGATTTATGTGCCCGGTGGCTTAGCTTCTTATCCATCTTCTGTATTAATGAACGCGATTCCTGCACACGTTGCAGGCGTTCCTGAAATTATCATGGTAGTTCCAGCACCGCAGGGTGAGCTGAATCCATTGGTATTAGCTGCTGCCTATTTGGCTGGTGTAAATCGTATTTTTACCATTGGTGGCGCTCAAGCAGTAGCAGCATTGGCTTATGGAACCCAAACCATTCCTGCGGTGGATAAAATTACTGGGCCGGGGAATCGCTTTGTAGCGGCTGCCAAACGTGCAGTTTTTGGTCAGGTCGGTATTGATATGATTGCGGGACCATCTGAAATTTTGGTCTATGCAGAAGGCCAAAACAACGCCAAATGGCTAGCGATGGATGTTTTGTCACAAGCTGAACATGATACTGTTGCGCAAGCGATTTTTATTACGCCTGATGCAGACCTACTAGAGGATGTGGCGCACGCGATTGAGGAACATTTAGCTGCATTGCCTAAAGCCGATATTGCGCGCACATCGATTGCTAATCGAGGTGCTTTGGTCTTGGTGAAAGATCGAGCTGAAGCAATTCAACTCATCAATCAAGTTGCACCAGAGCATTTAGAGCTTTGTCTGGATGATGCCGAAGCCATGAGCCAAGACATCCGTCATGCAGGTGCCATTTTTATGGGACGCTATACACCAGAAGCGATTGGGGATTATTGTGCAGGGCCAAATCACGTCTTGCCGACCTCAGGTACAGCGCGGTTTTCTTCACCGCTTGGTGTCTATGATTTCCAAAAACGTTCAAGCCTGATTATGTGTTCAGAAGCGGGTGTTAAAACGCTTGCCAGAACAGCGGATTTGTTGGCGCAACAAGAAAATCTGGATGCCCATGCACGTTCTGCTCGTTATCGTTATGACGTTTAAAATAGAAATAGGTGTCGTGGTCTAGCGCTATCATCAATATAAACCTCTCCTTTTCGAAACTATATCGCTCCTCATCTCCTAAAAAGAGAGGGAACTTGTCAGGAGCGATGCGAAAGGTTTGAAGACTCCTCTCTCTTTGAGAGGTTAGGAGAGGGCAACAAGAGAATATAAAATGACGTTTACAACAGAACAAATGCGTTTCTGGAGTCCAGAAGTTCGTGAATTAGAACCCTATACACCGGGTGAACAGCCTAAAATCCAGAATTTACTCAAGCTTAATACCAATGAGAATCCGTATCCACCTTCTCCAAAAGTAGTGGAAGCGGTGCAAGCCGTATTGGCACACCAAGCAGATGCTTTGCGTTTATACCCAGATCCCGATGCGACTCAATTGAAACAAGCAATTGCCACTCAGCAAAATGTGAGCGTTGAACAAGTTTTTGTGGGTAATGGTTCGGATGAAGTCTTAGCTCATATTTTCAAAGCCTTTTTTATTCAGGATCAACCGATTCTTTATCCAGATATTACCTATAGTTTTTATCCTGTCTATAGTCAGTTTTTTGGTGTGAAAACTCAACAAATTCCACTGAATGATGATTTTGAAATCGTGTTGGATGATTATCGTCAAGCCAATGGCGGCATTATTATTACCAATCCGAATGCACCGACGAGTATTGCTTTGTCACTGCAACAGATTGAGCAGATTTTACAAGCCAATCCTGATCGTGTGGTGGTGATTGATGAGGCCTATATTGATTTCGGTGCTGAAACTGCGGTCGGGTTAGTCAATCAATATGACAATTTAGTGGTGTGTCAAACGACTTCAAAATCACGTTCATTGGCAGGTTTGCGTGTCGGCTTTGCCATTGCTCAAGCACATTTGATTGCTGCACTTGAAGCAGTAAAAAATAGTTTTAATTCATATCCGATGGATCGATTTGCGATTGCAGCGGCGGTTGCATCATTTGAAGATCAGGCTTATTTTGAAGCACAATGCCAAAAGGTGATTCAAAGTCGAGATAAGTTGGTTGAGGAATTAAAAGAAATTGGTTTTAAGGTGTTGCCATCTAAAGCCAATTTTATTTTTGTGACACATCCCGCGCGCGATGCTGCTGAGTTAGCAATACAATTACGTGAGCAAGGCGTGCTTGTACGTTACTTTAATAAACCAAGGATTGATCAATACTTACGAATTACTATTGGTACAGATCAACAAAACCAACGTCTTGTAGAGACTTTAAAGACACTACTTTAAGTTTATTTATCGTCAAAACTTAATCTTTGATCTGCCATGTATTGAGTAAGTCGAGCATGGCGGACACTTTATCAAAACATTCCTGATATTCTGCATCGCAATCAGACGCAATGGTAATTCCACCCCCCGCCCAAACCGAAAGCTCATCCTGAAACTTTTGAATGCTGCGAATCAGGATATTCCAACGACCAGAACCATCAAAATTAAAATAACCGAGTGAACCACAATACGCTCCACGCGGTGCCCCTTCGAGTTCTTCGATAATTTGCATCGCACGGATTTTAGGTGCTCCAGTGATAGAGCCACCCGGTAATGCGGACATCAATACTTCAAATGGATTGACGTCTGGCTTTAATGTCGCTTCAATTTCACTGACCATGTGATGAACCTGATTAAAACTTTCAATTTCAAACAGTTTATTGGTTTTGACCGAACCTGTTTCTGCATAAACACTTAAATCATTACGAAGCAAATCCACAATCATGACGTTTTCAGCTTGATCTTTTTCGGAATATTGTAATTTTTGTTTCGATGCAGCATCCAGTTCAGGATCATCAAAACGCGGCATCGTACCTTTAATTGGACGGGTAATAAGTTGCTGTTGATTAAATTCAATAAATAACTCTGGAGAACAACTGAGCAATTCAAAATCATCCAGTTTTAAATACCCTGCGTAAGGTGCATCGGTAAGTCTCCAAAGGTGTTCAGCACGGCTTAACAGTGAACCTTGCGCTTTGGCGATAAATTCTTGAGTTAAATTAATTTGATAGCAATCACCTGCCAAAATATAATCTTGAATCCGTTGAAATGCTTGACGATAAGTTGAGGGTGACCAACGTGTGCGTAGTGTTTGTTGTAAAGATAAAGTTTCAATTTGAGTCTTTTGATTGAGCAAGATTTCAAGTTGCTGCCATTGTTGTTCAGCATCATCCGCATCACTATAAAAATACCAATGATCATCGTGAAACTTTAAAAAGCTATCGTACTGCCCGATATAAAAAGAGGGCTGTAGACGTTCTTTGACAGGAGTAAATTGATGGGCTGCATAATCATAAGAGATGAAGCCAATATAGCCACCTGAAAAAGTTGCTGCTGTT
The DNA here is from genome assembly GCF_000581715.1 of Acinetobacter sp. 479375. Classification (NCBI taxonomy): domain Bacteria; kingdom Pseudomonadati; phylum Pseudomonadota; class Gammaproteobacteria; order Moraxellales; family Moraxellaceae; genus Acinetobacter; species Acinetobacter sp. 479375. The sequence goes on from NZ_JEZN01000022.1 coordinate 10,822, forward strand.
TGAGGATTATTTGCAGAATGAAATTGAAGAAAATTGTCAATAGTGAATTCATCCATCACTTCATATTGATAAATTGAATTAATTTTAAAATATTTAAATTGTTTGTTGTTATAAACTACATAATGCCGAGGGTTAAACGCTATGACTGGATGATTTTGATCCTCTAGAAAAACCAGTCCATGTGTAGAGTGAAGTTTGAATAATATTTCAGAAGTAGATCTAATATTTTGATTTAAATTACAAAAAAACTTCACAGAGACAAGCCTAAAAATATGAATAAAGATGAAACCGTGATTTTACTACAGAACGCCAACAGACATAAGCTACCGAACCGTTTATCGGGTAGTTCATCAAATTTGACTAACAGCAGTTGGACAAAAATTAACAGAGTTGTAATTTAGAGAGGCAAATTCAGCTACTCATGGATAGGACGTTTCTACTGGGGAAATTCAAAAACCGTAGAAACATAGAGTAGTGAAAAACCAAAAAAAATAAATGCTCTTGGGAGAGTACGGAATGAAAATGTTTACTAAACTTGCTTTGGTTTCTTCAATCGCGATCAGTGCAAACGCTATGGCAATGCAGTCAATGGATGATGCTGCGCTTAGCTCAACCACAGGTCAAGATGGTATCAATATTGGTATTGGTATTTCTAAAGTGACTATTGATCAATTGGCTATTCATGATAATGATGGTTTGGATAAATACAAAAATGGTGGTTCAGCAGCTGTTCCAGGAAATCCAGGTACTCCTGAAGTTCTAGGGAGTTTAGGTGGTACGTCAACAGCTGGTGCAATTGTCATTAAAGGTGATGGTAAAGTCGGTTCTATAACTAAAGATAGTGGTTTAGTTATCACTGCGCCAATTAAAAATGGTGCATTGGATACAGACCGTGCCTTAGCTTCACATAACTTGGCTGATTTAGTAATTGACACTGATGCAGGTGGTGCAAATGGCGCATTCTTAAATATTGCAGCAGCAGTTTCTGGTCTTGATATCTATGTTGGTGAAATTGGTGTTGCGAAAAGTAAGGCTTATACAGCGGGTTCTGTGACCCGTGGTGTGGAAACTACTGGTTATAATAAAATTTTAAATGGACTTACTCTTAAAACTGGTAAAATGGATGCAAATATCCAATTAGGTACAGCTCCTCAGGGTGCAATGATTAATCTAAAGACAACTATGCAGGGCGGTTTGGAATTAGCTAATCTCTCAATTCATGATGGTTCTGGTAACGGTGATATTGTACTTGACAGTATTAAGGTTGCATCGACTGGTGATGCAAATGGTAATTTGAACTTAAATGCTTCTGTTAAAGTTATTCCAACAGGTCTACAAATTACTTCAAATGATGCAGCTGGTAATGATATTTACATCAAAGGTGTTCATTTAGGTGCTTCTAGCCAAGCCTCTATTGGTGATGTGGAAATTAGCGGTTTAAAAACTTTCTATGGACCAACTATGTCGACTGCTGGCTCTCAAATTACAGTAACTGGTCACTAATCTCATTTAGATTTATCCATAAAGAAAAACGCGCATTGATGCGCGTTTTTTTATTTACATCAGTTACAAAAAAAGACGCATTCTGTCAAAAAAATAAAAAAAAAGGTATCTTCAACAGACAAGGAACGTAGAGTACTTACTCTAAAAATAATAGCAACGTAAGGGCATCAGATGCCAAAAGTAGAAAAGTTAGATTATGTTAGAGATTACATTGGGGTCGGCACTGATTTATTACTTTGCGACTCAAGCCTTTGATATTAAGGAAAAGCCGCCAGGTACTGTCAACTACACAGAAGTTCTCGATTCACGTGAACCTTCATTCACTCGTTTTCACCGCGAACAGGTAAATATTAAACCTGCGGTTGAAGATCAATTCCGAGGCATCGTCCGTCAAGCCTATGACTATAGTTGTGGTTCGGCCGCATTAACAACTCTCTTAAATGGTTATGTGGGTACTCGTTTAACCGAGCAGCAAACCATGAACGGGCTTTTACGCTTTGGTGAATATAACCGTATTGTAGAACGTCGAAGCTTTTCACTATTGGATATGAAGCGTTTTGTGACTGCATTAGGTCTAGAGAGTGGGGGATATCGGGGGGAGTTCTCTGATTTGATTAAACAGGGACAACCTGCAATTGTTCCCATCTCCTATGCGGGATTTAAACATTTTGTCGTTTACAAAGCTTATAAAAATGGACGCGTTTACGTAGCTGACCCAGCGCTTGGGAATATCAGCTTTGATCAGGAAAGATTCAAAGAGATTTGGGAAAATAACACTTTATTTTTAATTAATGTTCCTGAAGCTCAAAGACAAAATATGTTGGCACTACAAGATGCTGATATGCGTCATGTGGAAGATGCAACCGTTAATAAATATGCACTTGTTGATATTCAATATCCGACTTTTTATATGGAAAAGATTGCAGATAGAGCATCAACTGTACGCAGAGGGCCTGATTTAAATAAAGAATCAGATACTTATGGTCAGAACATTAATACTTTTATGCGCTTGTATTACAAGCGTAAATAGTCAGAAAAAAAATAAGTGGTAGGAAATAGATGATGAGAGCTCAATGGATGAATAAAACTCTACTTGCAGTCAGTATTCAAATTTTTATGATGGGTGGTGTATATGCGGCAGATGTTAAGGCACAGGATGTGCCAACAGCATCTAAGCCAGCAACTGCATTTACAGAACCTGATCCAAATGCAACAGCTGTACAACCTGAGGATGCACCTGCGATTGAACCTGCTCCAGTTGCTCCATCTCATACAGCTCAAACTGTTCAGTCAAACGGTGCAGCTGAGGCATTGCAGAAACAAGAAGGCGATGCAACACAGGAAAGTAACCTGCAAGAAGTATTTACTTCAAATGAGCGTCAGTACTCTTTGATCAAAAGAGGCGAGATTTCGACGTATTATGATATCGATTATACCTACTATCGAGATAGTCAGTTAAACCTTGCCATTCAGGATGGTAGCGTTGCACAGCTAAGAGTGGATGAAGATGCAACCCATACCCTGACCAATACCTTTACCTTGCAATACGGTCTACGCGATAATTTGACATTATCGACCTCGCTTCCATTTGTCGCGAAATCAGATAATTTAAAAGATACGACCACGGCAGGATTAGGTGATATTTCATTTGGTGCGCGTTGGGAACCGTTTCCTTTAAAAGCAGGTCGTTTACCTCTGATTTTATTCGGTAATATTTCGACTAAAACAGGTGATAGTCCATATGAAGTCAATCCAACCAAGGATTTATCAACAGGTAAGGGTTATTACTCAGCAGGGATTGGCGCAAGTACCCGTAAATATATTGATCCAGTCGTATTATTCGCTTCGGTTTCGGCCAACTATGGTTTCAAAGAAACAGGTTTAAATCAGATTCGTGGTACACGAATTATTGATGAGTTTGATCCTGGGATTAGTGGTGGCTTTGCTTTTGGTTTTGCGTATTCGTTTAACTATGACGTGTCTTTGACGATGTCCTATCAGCAAAGTTTCAATACTCAAAGTGAGTTCACCTATAACACTGGCGAAACTTATAAACCCGCGGATCAAACCAGTGCAACATTCTCGATTGCACTCGGTGTACGTGTTTCACCAGATACCATTGTAAATGGTACGTTGGGAATCGGTCTAACTGAAGATGCGCCTGATGTTTCATTGGGTTTATCTTTCCCATTAGATATTGTTGGTTTTGCCAAGAAAATTCGTAACTAAAGGGAGTAGTCGGTATGTTATACCCAAGACTACGCCCGTTAGCTGCTGCAATTTTTTTAACGGGCTTTTCAAGTGTGACTTTTGCACAACTTGGACAAAACTTATCAGTTGATATTCGATCATTATCGTTGGGAAATGCGGTGACGGCTGATCCTCCCGGGATTAGTGCGATTCATTTTAACCCAGCAGGGTTGGCTAAAATTGAAGGTTTACAAACTGATGTACAAGGCATTGTCGCCAATTTTAACGTAAAACGCGATTTATCTGCCCCAGCAGGTTATAACGTATTTGGTTATTCAGATGACCCATTAGTGTGTAATGACGCGCCTGAAAATCCATCCAGTTTATGTACAGACTTCAAAGGAACAGTCAGCGCTGATGTTGAATATGCCAGTATTTATGTGCCTATCTTAAAAAAGATGGTGGATTTAGGTGAGGGTGTTCCTATTGCTGCACCTACAGCAGGTATTGCCTATAAACCACCGGGTTCAAAAGTTACATATGCAACCGCAATTTATGCACCCTTGATCGTAGGTTATGGTTCTGAAAATGGCAATCCCGGCAATTTTATGGGGCAACAGGTTGCATTTGAGCGCATTACCTATCTATCACCATCATTTGCATTCCAAGTCAATGATGAGTTGTCTCTAGGTGCATCATTGGGTATGTCTTATCAGGCAATTTCCTTAAAAACAGATTTACGCTTCCCTAATGAATTGATTGGTGTGTTGCGTATGGTGGATGATGTGGTCTGTTCGCCATTTCGTGATAATTCAGACATTATTACCGATCTTTTACTATTAGGTCTATGTAATGCCAATGAAGGTCTCAATCCATTTGGTAAATTTGGTCAACTCAAAGCGACCATGGAGCAATCATTAGCGCCAAGTTATAACTTGGGCTTAATGTGGGAACCTTCGGATGATTTTGCTTTTGGTATGGTGTATCAAAGCGAAAGTAAAACAAGAATGAAAGGCAAATATTATATTGATAATGCCAATGCTCCGCGTGAATTGATTCGAGCTTTGAACTCATCTGCGACGGGCCAAATTTTTGCTGCTATTTTAGGATTTCCATCTTACATTCCAGCTAGCGAGTCAGGTTTGGTTTCGATGGATTTAAAATATCCAGCGCATTTTCAGGCAGGGATCAAGTATAAAGTTTTTCCAGATTTACAAATCAATTTTGATGTGGGCTGGACAGATTATAAGCAGTGGGATCAATTCAGATTTGAATTTGATCGTCAAGTTTCGGCGCTTAAAATTGCAAAATTGCTTTCGAGTGGGGTGACGGATAGCACTTTATCTGTACCTTTAAAATTTACCTCTCCATGGAGTTGGGGGATTGGTGTAGAGTACTCGGCAACGGATCGTTTGAAGCTACGTGCTGGGTATGAGCCTCGCGCTTCTGCAACACCAGATGATAAACGTAATACATTGATTCCAATCAATAATGCACAATTATTTGGTTTGGGATTAGGTTATCGATTTGATGCAGATACAGATATTGATTTGACCTTAGCTTTCTTACGCAGTCGTGACAACATTCCTGCATGCTCAAGTTCGTTGTCAAATGCTTGTGGGATTGATAATTTAATCTTGAACCCTTATGCAGGATTAAACGTTCGTACTAATACACAAGTTACGATTTTAGGGATTAACTACAGAACAAGATGGTAAGTATGTTTAAAAGTAAAAAATCAATGGCGTATGTTTCAGGGGTATTGTTTTCATTAGGAACAGTACCGATGGGATATGCTGCCGATTTTTTTACAATTATTGGGCCGGATGGTCGTCCTTTGGTGATTCCACGTGATCCCGTGGAATCTAAAAAGGCAACTTATCGGAAAGTAGTCACCGAGCCAGATGATACGTCTAAGGTGGCTGAATCTAAGCCAGTTCAAGCGACTCGCTCAGAGTCTATAAAAGCCATTCAGCCACAGGTTATACAACCAGATCATTTACAAAAGGAAGCTGTTCCTATAACAGCAAAAAGTGTGACTAAAACTTTGCCTGAAACAATTATTCAGCAAAAAGAATCTTCTGAAACAAAAAATATAGCGCCTGCACAGTCAGCTTATACTCAGTCTCAGTCCAAAGTATCCTCGACAACGCAACAAACTCAAAAAGTAAAGACCGAAACTCATTTAAACTCAACTCATCAGCCACCTCATAATGAAACTGATCAACACATCGATGAGTTGAATGGCGAAAAATATATTGATAGCGAATATTTAGAAGAGAAAGAGTTTAATCTTGAAGGTAAAAAACGATTTTACGTGATGCCTGAAGGCATTGTTGATGCCCGACTTGGTGCGGTGCGTATGCAGCCAGAACAGCGTGAAAAAGGGGTAAGTAAGTCTTTTTTACAGTCGATGTTGAAAAAGAATCAAAATGAAAAAGCAGAAGAAGTATTGGCCTTATCTTCAACCTACTATCGCATGCCGAAAGAGCAAGTGGTTGAAAGTCTAGAGACAGCATGCTTTACAGGTAAGAAGATGAAAGATGCCAAACTCTTCAATGTTGAAAAGCAAATAGGACTATGGCCAAGAAAACCTATCAAAGACACTTTTGATTATGATGTGGTTAAATTATCTGCACCATTGAAACAACTGAAACTGACCTCTTATGCTACGACTGAACAGAATCCAACATTTTACTGGCCTTTTGTGGTATTTCTGGATCAGAAAGGATGCATACTTGAAGGCGTAAGTGGCTACAAAAATCAGGAATTTCCAGCCACCATGTTGCAACATGCGGCAATTGAAGGAACGATAAGACTTCCTGATCAGACATCTTATATATTGTTGACCCCATTGGCTTCAGCATTAGATGTTCAGGAAAAATCTTTATCAAATCAAGGACAAATAAAATTAACGGCGATCCGTTAGGTAATAAAGTGATTGTATTATGAAAAAGCAAATATGGATTCCTTTTACATTAACAGCTCTCATGGCTGCTTTAAATGGTTGTGGTGGAGAGGGAGGCAATATTCATGTTGATCCTCCAGGAAGTACAGGCGTTACTGCAAGTACCAGTTGTTCTACCACTTCTACGGATTGTCTTGAGTTTGTTTTTGATTATCCAGTAGCAGGTTTAAACTTTGATTGTAGTAGCGATACAACGAATCACTTTATTACTCAAAATAGCTCTAATGCGGTCTCTGGTGCGTGTAAATTAGGTGATACTGTAACATTTTCGATCAAGGGACAAGGAACGGATAAGCAGATTAAATTAGGTGCGGTCGATTTAAAAACGATCACTTCTTTGAAAATATCAGATGCTCCTATTTCTTTAGTCGATATAGCGACAGCGATGGTTGGTAAAGCCCCTGCCAGTCTAGATCCAAATGATGAAACCATTAAAGTTGCGATGGGCTTAGTTAAAATTTTTCAGGCTGCGGGAGCAGTGAACGAAAAGAATGCAATTGGTGATCTTCAGCCGATGGAATTAGATGAAGATTATAAAAGTAATCTGAAAAATATTAGCCAGTCGATTGATGTGAGCAATTTTAAAGATGGTAGTTATGCGGCACTATTAAAACCATGGGTCGATGTTTCACAAGTCAGTGATCAGACCGCTTTCGATGTTGTGGTGAAAATGCTGAATATGCAAAATGCGGGTAGCTTCCAATCTGACTTTTTACCATGGCCACTCCCTGCCGAAAGTGGTGTCGATCAGCAATATATTGAAGGTTTCCATGGTAAGAGCTTATTAGGCAATGAAATTATTGCCAATATGTACTTACTCTCGGATCGTACTGGACACACATTTGGTTATGGTTTGCAATGGAAAGGCAAGCCTGATGATAAGACCAGTGAAGGGACGATCATCAGTGATTCCTTAAAACGTCTGACACTTATTAGTAAAATCGCACCTAAGAAAATGAATGCTGAGGCGCAAACCAATTGGATTAATCCATTAACTAAAAAGTTGGCGAGTAGTCCTTTTGTATTTTCTATGGCAGATCAAAGTGGTGATCCGCTCAAAATTACCCAAGGCCGTTTAATTAACGGTTACATCATCACAGGAACAGAGGCTGTCTATAAACAGGCAACTGGTTCTAAAGAGGGTGATGCGGCCAGCTATGGTAAGTGGACACAGCAATTTAGCCCAGAACAGTTTGATGGCAGCATTGATGTCTCTAAAACCAATCCAATTACCTATCTCGACAAGAAAATCTTAACGACACCAAATAATGTGAAGTCGGGCGAATATTATGTTTTCCCAATGTATGCAACTTTGAATTTTAAATTTAGTGATACCAGTGTTAAGGATGTCAAACTGGGAATTGTGATTGATGAGAATGGTGATATTCGTTCGGACATTCGACCTGATGCAAGTGCGAATGATATGTCAGGTACTTGTGCGAGCATAAATCCAGCGACAATGGTGGACAGTAATGGCGTTCAACAGTTTAGAATTGGAACTACGGGTACAGGTAATTATGCTGAAACCGATAAATCATTAACTATTCGAATGATTTTAACCAATGCAAAATTTGGATTACTGGAAGGGATTATTTTAGGATTAAACCAGAATCTCTCGGTTCGAGCAGGAAGTGATACAGGACAATCCTCTCAAACATTGACTTCAGGCGGCGTAAAAATTAACTTACACAACCTATTAACCGATCATAATACGACGCGTGGCGTGAATATGACGAACTTTAGTAATGCAGAAGCGAACTGGATTAATATTCATGCGGCTTATCAAAAAGTCTATAACAACATTAAAGATATCTCACCTGCACCAACTCCTGCACAGCAAGACTTGGCCAAACGTGTGAATGGTACCTTAAGTATCGATCTGCCAAGCTGTTATACGATTAAACAAAAGTAATCAGTTCTAAAACTAAAACAGGGGAATCATCATGATTCCCCTGTTTATATCGACTTATCTCTAGGATTTTTAACTATTTTAAAGTTAACCTGTATGATCTAGGCGTGTACCTAATGTTTCCAAATGAACTGGAAATTTTTTTATTTTTCGGTCTTCAAAATAATGTCTTAATGTGCGTTCTACACTTGGAAAAGCCAATTCCCCCCACGGAATCTCATGTTCTTCAAATAAGCGACATTCAATACTTTCTTCGCCAGCACCAAAATAACCTTCTTTCAAGTTTGCTTTAAATAGAACATAGATTTGGCCAATGCGAGGAATGTTGTACATGCAATATAAATGTTCAATGTCGATCTCAGCCTCAGCTTCTTCGCGTGTTTCACGTGCCGCACCTTGTTCCATGGTTTCAAATAACTCCATGTATCCCGCTGGCAGTGTCCATAACCCATAACGAGGTTCAATGGCACGACGACATAACAAGACTTTATTTTCCCAAATAGCCAAAGCGCCACAAATCAGTTTTGGGTTTTCATAATGAATATTCCCACAATGTGTACATACACGACGAAGCTGATGGTCGCCTAACGGAATTTTATCTTCAGTTTCATGTCCACAAACGGTGCAAAAACTCATAATGATCATCAAGGATAAGGATGCCTCAGCATAACTGAAATTTTGGACTTTCGCATCATTTCTATACGAAGCCACGCATTTTTCAGCTATGATGAAAAGATAAGAAAACAGAGAGAGAAGCATGGTAGAGCAGGAACTCACGCATCTTTTGCAGCAACGCTTACGGTTCTCAAAACGTACTTCGCCTGCACAGGCCGCAGTGTTAATTGCGATTACCAATGAACACCATCCTAAAGTTTTGTTGACGCGCCGTTCCACCCAATTATCCAATCATGCGGGTGAAGTTTCATTTCCTGGTGGGAAACGTGATGCTGGTGATACCAGTAATATCGTAGTCGCATTAAGAGAAGCTCAAGAAGAAACGGCTCTCAATCCTTTCGATGTTGAGTTGATTGGTGATTTACCGATGCAACGTGCGCGTAGTGGGATGCTAGTTAAACCCATTGTAGGACTTATTCCTCCTAACGTTGATTTGATTGCTCAACCGACCGAAATTGATCGCATTTTTTTTGCATCTTTGAATCAACTCCTCAGCGCGCCTGCAACACCGTATGAGGTGAAATATGCACATCAATCGCTATATTTTCCGAGTCTACAAGTAGAAAATGAGGTCATTTGGGGATTAACTGCAAGAATGTTAATTTCATTGTTTCATTACGGGTTGAATTATCAGAAAGACTGGCCTTTTCTTCTAAATTCGCCACATTTTCAGCCCCGCAAATTTTAATTCCACCACCAACTAAACAGGATGTTACCATTATGATGTACAGCTTTGAAGGACATTCACCAAAAGCATTGATTGAACCGTGGGACGGATGGATTGCAGACAATGCCACAGTGATTGGTCAGGTGGAATTAGGGCAACAGGTCAGTGTCTGGTTTGGCGCCGTGATTCGTGCAGATAATAGTCCAATCCGTCTAGGGCATTTTACCAATATTCAGGAAAATGCCGTATTACATACCGATGCAGGGATTGAGCTTCATATTGGAGATTATGTCACGGTTGGACATCAAACCATGTTGCATGGTTGCACGATTGGTGAAAATAGTCTGATTGGGATCAATGCTGTGGTGTTAAATCATGCGGTCATTGGTAAAAATTGTATTATTGGTGCGAATGCATTAATTCCAGAAGGTAAGGTGATTCCAGATAACTCAGTGGTCATGGGTTCTCCAGGTAAAATTGTTAAAACACTGGACGAAACTGGTGCTGCAAAATTACGTCTGAGTGCTTTACATTATGCAGAACATTATAAAAGATTTATGCAACTCAAGCCGTTTTCATTTTAGTGATTGCTTTTCGTTGTATTGCTAGAGCATAGTTTTTTGTATCAGCAAAACTCAAATTCTCGCCTAAATTAGTGTTGTAGAGTATGATAGCCCACGTTTTTTAAAAGATAATGGCGTGAAGTTGCATGAACGTGCTGGCATTGGAAACGGCAAATGATCATTGTTCAGTTTGTTTGATTGATGAATCAAATGAGCTTTTTTTTCAACTGGATACGCAAGCGAAGGCGCAAACACGTACCATATTGCCGATGATTGAGCAGGCACTGCAACAGACACAACTCAGTTATAGCGATCTAACTGCAATTGCATTTAGTCGTGGGCCAGGTTCCTTTAGTGGTGTCCGTATTAATGCGGCAGTGACACAAGCTTTGGCTTGGGCCAATGATTTGCCTGTGATTCCAGTTTCTACTCTGCAAGCTTTGGCACAAGCGGCTTATCGTGAATTGCAACTCAGTCAGGTGACTGCGGTTTTGGATGCGCGGATGCAGGAAGTGTATCTGGCAAATTTTAACTGTGATACAGATGGCATCATGCAACTACAAGGCGAAGAACAACTGTTAAGTTACGACATGGCAACGTCTTTTGCCCAGTTTAGCTGTGTGGGGTCGGGAGCTAAACTTATTTCCTCTCCAATTTCAGAACAACACAGTATGATCAGCCCCTCTGCCCGAGATATTGCAATACTCGCCCGATATTATGCCAAACAAAAGCACTGGGTTAGTGCTGAGCAGGCATTACCCGTCTATTTAAGGGACAATGCTTGGAAAAAAATTGCAGAACAAGGTAAGCCGAACGAGAAAAAATGATGGATTTTTTACTGCTTTTAAAAGCGGCGATTATGGGAATTGTGGAAGGAATTACAGAATTTCTTCCAATTTCGAGCACTGGACACCTAATTTTAGCCTCTGAATTATTAAATTTTTGGACACCTGAGAAAAGTGCAGTTTTTGTGGTTGCGATCCAGATGGGCGCAATTGCCGCGGTGATTTATGAGTATTGGTCACGCCTTTGGGGTGCAGCTATTGGTATGGTGACAGGTGAAGCCAAAGGGCGTCATTTGGCGATTAGTCTGATCATCGCTTCTATACCGATTATCTTGGTGGGTCTTACCTTTGGGCAAACCGTAAAAGATTTATTATTTAATGATATTGCCGTTGCCGTGGGATTGATCGTGGGCGGTTTGATCATTATGTGGATCGAAAAAAATCCACCCAAAGTCAATGCGGTTGAAGTTGAAAATATCACCTTTAAGCAAGCCATCTGGATTGGTTTAATTCAAGTATTGTCTTTGATTCCGGGGACTTCACGTTCAGGCGCAACCATTATTGGTGCGATGTTTTTAGGTGTATCGCGTAAAGCCGCCACCGAATTCTCTTTCTTTCTTGGAATTCCTGTGATTATTGGTGCAGGGCTGCTTGATTTATATCAAAGTCATGATGTATTTCAAGGACAACAGGACTGGATCGTTTTAGCTGTAGGACTGCTGGTTTCATTTATTTCCGCGCTATTATTGATTCGTGCTTTGGTGGCTTATGTGGCAAAACGTGACTTTATGATTTTTGCATGGTATCGAATTTTTTCTGGGCTCATTATTTTACTTTTTGCTTTTACCGGCTGGAAATTGTGGTAATCAGGAGTTTTAGTTAATCATCATGCAATTATTTTCTACCGCCTCTTATTTAAATGCTGCGCATCACTATCAGCAAGTCTTGTCTCAGCGAGGGGTAGAGATTGATGTGTGTGAAGTGGAACAGCTCAATGCGCGTTTTTTTAGACAGCATCCTGATTTGGCACTTTGTGTAGATGAACAAGGTTTGTGGTTATGTGCCAATGGCATGCGAATGCAACCAGACTGGAAAGCGGAAGTTTCTCGTTTAAAACGCGCCAGTATTAAGTCAGAAATGATTGCACGTGCCTGTCAACTTAGCGAAGCGCCACAATTGATCGATGCGACAGCAGGTTTAGGTCACGATAGTTTACTGATGGCGCATTTGGGTGCAAAGGTGACATTGCTCGAACGACATCCGATTTTATTTACGTTGCTTGAAGATAGCCATTTTCAAGCACAGAATGATCCATTTTTAAAACAGATTGTTGATCGGATACATTTGGTTTTCATAGATTCTGCGGATTACTTGCAGTCATGTATTCAGCAGCATCAACAGGTAGATGTGATCTATCTTGACCCTATGTTTCCACAGCGTGATCAACATCAACAGGCCATTAAAAAACAGGCACAGGTTAAAAAACAAATGCAACTTTTGCATTTACTTTTGCCAGAGCAGGGTGAAATGGATTTAGGCGATGCGTTACTGCCTTTGGCACAACAAGTGGCGAAACGGGTGATTGTAAAACGTCCGCGACATGCTATTTTTCTTAATCAACAAACGCCCGATCATCAGTGGTTGGGGGATGCATGCCGTTTTGATGCGTATTTTCAGCTTGCTCTGTGATGAATTGTGATCATTGCTTCAATAATATCCAAATATTTGTTATATAGATAAAAGCATTATTGATATAATTCCACGCAAGCATAAACTGATTATGCATTATCACTCCTGAATAATTTTCTATGATTGACCTGAAGCCCTCCATCAATTTTTGGCATGATTTCAAAAGCAACCAAATTGCTGGTATGTGGTTATTTTTAGGGTCACGCCGTTGTTTACAAATTGTCCATCCCTCGATTTTTCAATTGTTGGTCTGGGGAGTACTCGGTGGCGCGGCTAATACATTATTTAGCTGGTTGGTCGCAGGGCAGGATGGTCAGTTTAATTCTCAAGGTTTAGTGAGTTATGCGCTTTGGCCGTTTTTAGCTCTTATTGTCGGGATTTTTCTTTCACAGCGAACCAATAACGCCCGCCTGATGTTGGTGCCTGCCATTTTATGGTTAGTGCTGGATACCAATATCGCCTTATTGCAAAGTTTTATTCAGTTTCTGGGACAGCTCGATTACCTCCCTTACATTACTTATGACTATTTACCGACACTCTTTATGATGTTGTTTGTCTGGCAAAGTTTGGCTGTGGTTTGGGTGTTTGCACGTGAGCTAAAATGGCCGTGGTGGGAACGTGCTTTGATTATGATTGCCACGCTAGTCACACTGGTGGTTTGGCAAGGTTCGGTACGTAGTCAGCCGATCTGGAAAGTTGAAGACGTTGCGCCGACGTTTACTGAAGATGCTTTTTATGCCCAAAGTCGCTTACTCAATCAGTCGCTTGAACAGATCCAATATGGTGAGTTTGCGCAAAGCCACTGGTATTTTCTCGGTGTTGCGGGTGCTAGCTATCAAGATGTATTCAAGTCGGAAATTATGCGGATCAAGGAACAATTCGACACACGTTTTGGCACGTTTGGCCGCTCGATGATGTTAATCAATAACCCAGATACCCGCGCAGAGGTGCCGATAGCCTCTCAAACAAGTATTGGGGCTGCATTACGTCGTATGGGTCAGCAAATGAATAAAGAAAGCGACGTTTTGTTTTTATACATGACTTCGCATGGTGCGCCCAACGAATTTGAAATGGAAAATGCGCCGTTGGATTTGCATCAGGTTGATCCAAAATGGTTGCGTGAAACTCTTGATAAATCAGGGATTCGCTGGCGAGTGATTGTGATTTCGTCGTGCTTTTCTGGAAGTTTTATTCCTGCACTTCAGTCACCTGATACGCTGATTATTACAGCTTCCGCGGCAGATCGTCAGTCGTTCGGCTGTACCAATGAAGCGGATTATACTTATTTTGGTCGTGCGCTGTTTGATCAGGCGATGCGTGATCAACATACGATGAAAGATGCTTTTAAGCAAGCTCAGGATACGGTTGCCAAGTGGGAGTCTGCACAAGGCTTTGAACCCTCAGAACCACAATGGGTCATGGGTAAAAATATGGAATTGATGTTGCCACAACTGGAACAACATTTATTCCCTCAACAAAATCTCCCTCAAACCACGACTGCTGCCAAACACGAGGATAAAAAACATGCAAATGTTGCAAAAAAATCGCTGCTTTGACGGTGAACAACGTATTTATCAATGCCCATCCAACGCATTAAAAGGTACAAGTAAATTTGGGGTATTTTTGCCACCAGCGGCATTGAAAGGCGAACAATGTTCGGTGTTATTTTATCTTGCAGGTCTGACTTGTACTGAGGAAACCTTTGCGATTAAGGCACACGCACAACGTTTGGCTGCTCAACTTGATCTGATTTTAATCACGCCCGATACGTCGCCACGTGGTGAAGATGTGGCCCAAGGCGATCATTGGGATTTGGGGTTGGGTGCAGGATTTTATATTAATGCGACTCAAGTGCCTTGGGCAGAACATTACCAAATGGAACGTTATTTGCTTGAGGAACTTTATCCTTTAGTGCAAGCGGAATTTCCTGTGATTCAAGATCAAATCGGAATTTTTGGCCACAGTATGGGTGGGCATGGTGCCTTAACACTTGCACTCAAATATCCTGAAAAGTTTAAATCAGTTTCTGCTTTTGCACCGATTTGTGCGCCAAGTCAATGCCCGTGGGGTGAGAAAGCTTTTTCAAATTATTTGGGCGATGATCGTGGTGTCTGGAAACAACATGATGCAACCGCTTTAATTGAACAAAAAGGAGCATTATTTGCTGAAATCTTGATTGATCAGGGTTTAGATGATCAGTTTTATGGTCAGTTAAATCCCGATTTATTCGAGCAAGCCTGTCATAAGGTGGGACAAAAACTGAGTTTAAGACAGCATGCGGGCTATGATCATGGCTATTATTTTATTCAGAGCTTCATGGATGACCATTTGCAGTTTCATGCGGTGCAATTGGAACGATAATTTGCCTTATACATAGTAAAAACCAAAGTTGGCTCTGCTTTGGTTTTTACTGTCATGTCGCTATTTTATCTAGGGATAAATTATTGCCGTGTCCAATCTGCCTGAAATTCTTGTTGTGCCATACGGTTTAAATGATCGAGGACTACACCTTCCAAACGAATATCTTCTGCATTTTCACTGCTGATCACCACATCTAAATGTTGTTCAAGCGGTGTCAAGGTCACAGTTGCAGTCGGCATAAAAATTTTATAATCCTGCTCTGACTCCGCGACTTCAAATTTATGTTTCCAATGATTGAGCAGACGTTTTGCAATTCGTCGTGCTTCTGGGGTGCTAATCGAGGTCGAGCTTTGCATAAAGGCTTACCTATAAAAGATGGTTGAGAAAATAGGAATTACCCTAACAAATTTAACGCTGAAATCGATAGAGAAAATAAAACAGAGTGTTATTTTTTTGCAATTGACCGCAATGCTGAGTTTTGAGTTTGATACACAGCAAAGTCAGTTTTTGTTATAATCAGGTTTTGTTTGCTATTTGCCAGGTCCCGCATGTCCAAGCCTTATTTAATTGCACCCTCTATTCTCTCTGCTGATTTTGCACGTTTAGGTGAAGATGTTGAAAAAGTATTGGAGGCAGGTGCGGATGTGGTGCATTTCGATGTGATGGATAACCACTATGTACCCAATTTAACTTTTGGTGCAGGGGTGTGTAAAGCTTTAAAAAATTATGGGATCAAGGCGCCCATTGATGTACATCTGATGGTTTCGCCAGTCGATCGTATGATTGGCGATTTTATTGAAGCAGGCGCGGACATTATTACGTTTCATCCTGAAGCTTCGGATCATATCGATCGTTCCTTACAGTTAATTAAGGCTGGAGGGGCTAAAGCAGGCTTGGTCTTTAATCCTGCAACACCTTTACACTATTTAGATTATGTACTGGATAAAGTCGATCAGATCTTATTGATGAGTGTTAACCCTGGATTTGGCGGTCAAAAATTTATTCCGATGACTTTAGAAAAACTCCGTCAAGCACGTCAAATTATTGATGCCAGTGGCCGTGAGATTCGCTTAGAAGTCGATGGTGGGGTTGGTCCTGCCAATATTCGTGAAATTGCGGAAGCGGGTGCGGATATGTTTGTGGCAGGATCAGCGATTTTTGGAAAACCAGACTATAAAACGGTCATTGATGAAATGCGTGCAGAGCTGGCGAAAGTTGGTGCACAAAACGCTTAATCCTATTTTTCGATATCATCATTATACGCACCGCATAAGCATTCATATGGTGCGTAATATTTTATTTCTCTTTTTTTCTTAGATATACAACAAAGCCCGCTGTATTGCATTCTCAATAATGCGTTGACTAATGTTTTTACTCATAGCGCAAAAGTATTCGTCTTACGCCAGAAATAAAGCGATGCTTTATTTGCTGCTCATGTGGATAACTTTGTTTATAACTCTCTGGATAACTATGTTGATAAGGCGGTGGATAAGCTGCTGATAGAATAATCAAAACGATATCAATCGTTTAAAAAATCCATAAAATCTGTATAAAACTCATTCGATCTGATTTATTTTTATGCGATTTAAGTCATTTATTTTGCTTTATTTTTAATCTGTGAGCCAAGTCACGGTTATTGATTAAAAAATAGAAAGTGATCAAAATAAATCCTCATAAAATGTAGATAAAAAATGTCAAAATTGGCCTATTTTTATCTACTGATGCTCATCAACGTTCCAGAAATGAAAAACAGTTTTATCCTTGATGGATGGGGATAAAATGATTCAGATTTGTATCAAGTCATAAACTTGGTTATGCTGTGTTTATATATCGACTGATCAATGTATTTTTGAGGATATTCAGTTTGCATCTAGCTCAGCGCAGACAGACGTGGTTTGTGTTGCTTATGGTTTTTATCATGAGCTGGAGTGGTGTGGCTGTTGCTTCGGTCAAAAATATGCATGCCTCTATGATGCAACAGACTGCTCAATCGATGTCGCATGTTTCTGATCAATCATCGTGTCATCATATGGGCATGCAAGCTACAAAAGCAGCGCATGCGTCGCATGATTTAAAACATGCCAATACAAGTATGTTGCATTGTAATCAACCAACTTCCTTACATGCTTCTAACGCCGCACAGTCCTGTCAGGATTGTCATCAGTTACATTGTCAAAATCTAAATACGTATGTTGAACATGTGATTCCAGCATTGCCTGAACAAACTGTCTTTGCTGCCATCTCAGATTCTCATACGGATTATAGAGGTCAGCATTTTTCTGGTTTTTGGCAAGAAATCCTCAGACCACCCAAAGCCTAATCTCAAATTCAAACTAAATATTCAGTTTTAAATTTTGAGGTTAGTCATGTCTATTTTATTAAGAAATGTCCTTTTTACAGGACTGTGTTTGGCTATTTCGCCGTTTAGTCTAGCGGCGGTCAAAGAATACCATTTGGATATTGCTGAAAAAACCGTCAATATCACGGGAAAACCTGTTCAGCGAATTACCGTTAATGGTCAGTTTCCTGCCCCCAAACTTGAATTTGAAGAGGGTGATGAAGCGGTTATTCATGTTCATAATAGCCTGAAAAATCAGGATTCTTCGATTCATTGGCATGGTTTATTGTTGCCCGGCATTATGGATGGCGTACCTGGGTTTAATGGCTTTCAAGGCATCAAACCTGACGGTTCATTTGAATATCGTTTTAAAATCCGTCAAAACGGAACGTATTGGTATCACGCGCATAGTAAGGGACAAGAGCAGGATGGCTTATATGGCGCTTTTATTGTCTATCCTAAAGATAACAAGCCACTGACAGCGCAGGAACAAACTAAACGGGATTATGTGGTGATGCTGTCAGATTTTCATGATTCATCGAGTGAAACATTGATGAAAAATCTGAAAAAGTCTGCCGAATACTATCAAAATCAGCGTGAAACCTTGGGCGATGTATTGCAACAGGTCAAACAACAAGGGCTGAAAGCCACCTGGCAAGATCGTAAAATGTGGAATCAGATGCGGATGCTGAAAACCGATCTGTCAGATGTCACAGGCTACACTTTCTTGGTCAATGGTAAAACGCCAGAACAGAACTGGACTGGCGAATTTACTTCGGGTGAAAAAGTTCGATTACGTTTTATCAATGCATCTGCGATGTCATTTTTTGACCTGCGTATTCCCAACTTGAAAATGACTGTGGTCAGTGCCGATGGTCAAGCGGTCAAGCCTGTCCCAGTGGATGAATTTCGAATTGGTACAGCAGAAACCTACGATGTGATTGTTGAGCCGAAAGCCGCGCATTATCAAATACAGGCTGAGTCGATTGATCGGAGTGGGTTTGCATTGGCAAGTCTGCAAAATGCGGCGATGCCTGTACCACAGCAGATTACCATTCCAGACGCACGACCACGTGCATTGCTCACGATGCAAGACATGGGACATGGCAACATGTCTGATAGTTCAGAGCATACAAATCACGCTGCTATGCCAATGCAGCAGAAGATGTCGTCACATACAGCTAAACCTTCATCAACCAAATCGTCATCGATGCCAGATATGTCAGAACACATGGATCATGATGCGATGTCACATAAACAGATGACGCAAGAAATGTCACATGAGCAAATGATGCATCAGGAAATGATGCAGCATAAGACATCCCATCCATCAACCCTATCCGAGTCAAAGCAAACCGTACAAGGTTGGGTCAATGCTTCGACTCCAGAAGGTGCAAAGGCATTGCAATATCAGGATTTACAATCACTCACCCCGCAACCAGATACGCGTCAGCCGACCAAAGAATTAGTGATTCGTTTGGGCGGAAATATGGAACGTTATATCTGGACCATGAATGGCAAAAAATATAATGAGGCTGAACCTTTACAGGTCAAATATGGAGAGCGAATTCGGCTGAAATTTATTAATGACAGCATGATGGCACATCCAATGCACTTGCATGGCATGTTTGTACAATTGGAAAATGGTCAATCTATACAAAATCTTCCAAATAAACACACTCTCATTGTGCCGCCCGGTAAAACAGTGACAGCACTTTTAACCGCAGATGAATTAGGTGAATGGGCAATTCATTGTCATTTGTTGTACCACATGTCGGCGGGCATGATGAATAAACTGATTGTGGCAAAAGTCGATCAAGATACACTGCCTCATATTTCATCTGAAAATACTGAACAACCTGTTCAAGGAGGCCAACATGCGCACCACTAAAATGATGACGGTGTTGATGTTTTCAACAGGCTTTATGATGAGCTCATGGGCTTTTGCTCATGAAGGACATGACATGATGATGTCCAATATGTCGATGTCGGATGGCCAAGATCATGCTGAAATGCCAATGCCAGAAAAAAATAGGGCACAGACAAACACTGAAGTGAGCTCAAATGTGAGGGTTGATGATCATTCAGATCATGATCATCGCCGTGAACATGGCGGACAAATTTATCAGGCAACTAAACTGGACAATCAATGGCGATTGGATAAACACGGGCAGGGCGAGTTTAATACTGAACTGGAAACTTGGATTGGCACAGATCAAAATAAACTTTTCATCAAAGCTCACCGTGAAAAGTCAGAATCTGAGAAAGCAAATTATGCTGTTTCGGCATTATATAGCCGAAACATTGCTGATTTTTGGGATGCTCAAGTCGGCTTGCGTTATCGCAGTGAAGCCTTTGAGGCACATCGTCAGGAAGCGGTGGATGCAGCATTTGGTCTACATGGTTTAGCCCCATATTTCTTTGAAACCGATGCCTATGTTTATATCGGTCAAGATCAACATGTCAGCTTAAGTCTGGAAACTGAGCGCGACATTTTGCTGACGCAAAAGCTCATTACTCAGCCTTATCTTAAAGCTGACATCTTAATTCGGGATGAATCTGATAATGCAAAAAAGACAGGCTTAAGCTCTTTGCAAACAGGCGTTCAAACACGTTATGAGATCAGCAAAAAAGTAATGCCGTTTATTGATGTCGCCTATCGTTATGAAAAAGGGGATCGTGAAACCAGTCGTCAAGTCGCAACCAGTTCAGAGTCGGGCTGGCTGTATGGTGCGGGGATTACTTTCAAGTTTTAATTGATTCGTCAAAATAAAGCTGTATAGATTGTCATCACAATTAACCTGATGACATTCTTTTTGCATCTAATCTGGTGCGTCAATGAGCCTAAAACAACAGTACCAACGCTTTTTACTTTCAAATGCTTTTTTTCAATCGCAACGGGAGTTACACACAGACGGCAATTTACTTGCAGATGATGAATATGATTTTTCAGAACAAGACAATATTCAGTCGGAATGGGTGAGTTATTACTATATTCCCCAACTGGATATGGCGCATGAACGTGAATTGCGCAAGGCTTTGGTGCAATGTCATCAGGTCAAATATATTGAGATGGATCATCAAACTCAACATATGGCCATTTTCCATGATGGTGAAGTAGAGGTATTGACCTGTTTATTAAAGAACCATGTGAAACAGGCGGATTATCAACAAACGCTATCTAATTTTGTGCCTGTCACTACCACCTTAAAACCCGTGATCAAAACCACGCAAATCCTATCGTGGCTATCTTCAATTTATATTATTTTGTGTCTGGTCACTTTGTGTATGGCGATTCTGGCGACCTCGTTTAGTCTCTTGGCGATGAGTTTGTTGATCCTGATGGATGCCGTGATTTATTTGATCGCCAATAATGCTATCGTGATTGAGCCTTTGCTTCGAAATAGATTAATTCAGGCATTGGCGTGGTTTGAATTGGTCGCAGCCACTGCTTTAATGATCGGCATTGTATATGATTATTTTAATGCGCATGTTGCATTGGCGGGATTTGTGCTGTTGCAAGGATTGGTGATCCTGACAGCGACTATTTTATCGCGTTATTTGATTGCTAAAGACTATATTAAAAATCGACCTTTGCACTGGAGTCATTTAGTGCGCAATATGGATGTAACAATTGCAATCACGTTGGTGATGGCTGGCGTGCTACTTCAACTCACACAGAACATAAGTATTGATTTGATGATGGCCATGTTGGTGATATTTTTAATTTTTTTAAGAGTGTTTAATATTCTGATTTTAAATAAACTTGCACTGAAACCATCAAAATATTGAGTACACAAATGCGTAAATGGATGTACTTTTTATTGATCATCGCGGTCGCGTGGGGTGCTTGGACAACATGGATAAAACCAGCGCCCGATATTCAGACCTTTAGTTCAGATCACAACCTTCATATTCAACAATTACAGCCCTATGAAGGAACATTCAGGGTTTTGTCTCGTGAAGACTATCATACAGGGAGGGAAGCCCAATTTTCACCTACAGATATTGCGGTAGGATGGGGGGAGATGGCTAACCCGAGTATTTATAAACAGATTGATATTTCACAAGGCAATCGCTGGTACCATTGGCGTATTGATTCAATTCCTCCAATTTCATTGAATGATATTGCGACACACAGTGCCAATATGCATCTGGTTCCTGCAACGCCAGAGATTGCCAAACAATTGCAGCAGCTAAAAAAAGATGATTTAGTTTTCCTCAAAGGCGCTTTAATCGAAATTCAGTCAAGCGATGGCTGGCGTTGGCGAAGTTCCTTATCACGTGAGGATACCGGTGCGGGGGCGTGTGAGTTGATGCGAGTGGATCAAATTATTTGGCGTGAACAATAAACGTTTCAAAATCAAAATTGGTCATCCCGATTAAATTGACTATAATCATCGTTTTGGAGGAACGACCTCCCCCAGATGAGGGAAACAATGTCAGGACGACCTGACGCCTGATTATGGAGCATAAAATGGCTTGGGCAATCTTAATTTTGGCGGGACTTTTTGAAGTCATCTGGGCATATTCGATGAAAATGTCAGACGGTTTTACCCGTTTGCTGCCAAGTGTCATTACCATCGTATTTATGGTGTTGAGTGTCATATTATTATCAATTTCAATGCGGAGCTTGCCGCTTGGTACGGCTTATACAGTCTGGACAGGAATTGGTGCCATTGGTTCTTTTATCGTGGGTATTTTGATTTTGCATGAACCTATGGGAGCAATGCGCATGATGGCTGCGATTTTAATCGTCTCAGGTCTGGTGCTCATGAAATTGTCATCACCTGCTTAAGGTTATTTGGTATGCAGTTATCTTATTGTTATATGGCTTCGCCTGTGGGACAGCTTAAATTAGTGGCGAATGAGCAGGCTTTGGTGGCTATTCTTTGGGACAATGAAAATCCAAAAAGAGTGCGTCTGGCTGAATTGATTGAAGATGTATCCCATTCAATTTTATTGAATACCCAGCAGCAGTTAAGCGAGTATTTTTCAGGTCAGCGCAAGGTATTTGATATTCCACTTGATTTTGAAGGAACAGATTTTCAGAAACAAGTCTGGAGTGCGTTACTGACGATTCCTTATGGAGAAACTCGCAGTTATAAACAAATTGCCCAGCAACTTGGTAATGAAAAAGCGGTTCGCGCTGTAGGGGCCGCCAATGGTAAAAATCCGATTTCAATTATCGCACCTTGCCATCGTGTAATTGGAGCGGGAGGAGCATTGGTAGGGTTTGCAGGCGGTTTAGATAAAAAAGAAATTTTACTGAGTTTGGAATTGAATAATATTTGAATTAGCTAAACTGTTACCTCTATAAAATAATGATAATAAGATGTTTTTATATATCGTTTTTTCGTTGTTATCATGGGGATTGTTGCTTATCTATCTTCGCCTGCATTTAAGGGGAAAATGGGTGAGAGTCTGGTGATTGATCATGCGAAACGTCATTTAGGTGAAGAATATATCATGCTGAATAACTGCACGATTCCCGATGAGCAAAATGGAACAACACAAATTGATCATATTTTGATTAGTCCATATGGCGTTTTTATTATAGAAACTAAAAATTATACAGGCTGGATTTTTGGCAGTATTAATCAAAAACAATGGACGCAAAAAATCTATAAAAAAAGTTATCGTTTTCAAAACCCAATTCATCAGAACTTCAAGCATTTAAAAGTATTGGAGCAAATTCTTGAAGATGTGGTTGCTCCTGAATATCTACATTCAGTCATTGTATTTACATCACGTAGCGAGTTTAAAACCGTCATGCCTGAACATGTTTGTCGGGGTAAAGATTGGATCACACATGTGAAAAAATTTAATCAGGAGGTGATTCCAACTATGAAGCAAAAACGCATTAAATATCGGATCGAAAAAGAAATATTGGAGCCTTCATGGAAAACCAATCGTACACATATTGCTAACTTGCAACAGAAAAATTCAGTGACAACGAATATATCTCAATAAATGGCTACATTTCATAGCCATTTATAAGATACGATTTGTAGGTTTTAAAAATCATGCGACTTCATGTTGACGAGCCAAAGCCTGATTTTTTAATAATTGCTTTTCCTGTTCAGATAAAAAAGCCACTTTGAGACCATTTTCCTGCGCAGTTCGGATCTGATCTTCGGTTAAACCTGCTTGTGGTGCAGCAACTTGATATTCATGCTGAATTTCAATGCCTTCTACCGCAGGGTCATCGGTATTGATCGTGGCCAAAATTCCATGTTGTAAAAAGTCCTTGATGGGATGTTTTTCAATTGAACTGACCGTGCTGGTTTGTACATTTGATGTGATACACGATTCAATCCCGATCTGATGTTCAGCCAGATAATCCATCAGCTTTGGATCATGAATAGCTTTGACGCCATGCCCGATACGCTCTGCCCCAAGTTCCTGTATGGCTTGCCAGATACTTTCTGGCCCTGCGGCTTCGCCTGCATGAACGGTAATATGCCAGCCTGCATTCCGAGCCTGTTTAAATTGATCCAGAAAAAGTGTTCCAGGAAATCCCAGTTCATCACCTGCCAAATCCAAAGCTGTGATATGGGTTTTATGGGTGAGTAAGGCATCGAGTTCAGCCTGACAAGCGGCTTTTCCAAAAGTGCGACTCATAATACCAATCAAATTTGCCTGAATCCCTAAATCACGGCAACCCTGTTGTACGCCGTCAATCACCGCCTCAACCACACCTGCTAAAGGCAGATGATGAGTCATGCCCATATAACCCGGAGAAAAACGTAATTCGACATAGTCCAGACCTTGTTGCTTGGCATCCTCGATATTTTCATAGGCGATCCGTTGACATGCCTCCAGACTTGCCAAAACCTTGACACCCCAATCCAGTTTTGCCAAAAAACTGAGTAAATCGGGTTGATTATCCATGACTTGTACGTGTGGACGTAATTCTTCGAGCGTTTGAGCAGGCAGGGCAATATGATATTGCTGTCCTAAATCTAAAATGGTTTGTGCACGAATATTGCCATCCAGATGTCGATGAATATCGGTGAGGGGGAGGTTTGTTGAAATCATCGGCATTACCTCTCTAGCATTGTTTTATAGTGTTTTTATCTTGGCAGAGATGAATTCAATAAAAAAGTAAGGCGATGTTATTTTTTGCTGATAAGTTGAAAAATGACCATTCATATAGGTTCAAAATAAAAATGCCGTGAGCTTGGAGTCACGGCATTTTAAATACAGAATAAATTTAGAAAATCACTTTAGTGGTCAAACCCAGTACCAGTGCATTATCCACTTGATCGGTCGCACCGGGTTGAATGACATATTGCACCACAGGACGTAACATCAACCACGGTGTGACATAGTGCGAATAGTTCAATTCAATATTGTATTCAGCATCTTCATTAATTAAGGCTTTTTTGTTGTAGATACCATCCCGATAACGATCATTGACATGAATGCGATTGACACCTAAGCCTAACATATCAGTGGGATGATCATCTAATAAGCCCAGATAGCGAATCCCGATTTGTTGAGTATTATCAATTTTATTCACAGCGGTATCATGGAAGGAAATATTGGTAAATCCGTATAAACCCCGTTTGCCACCATCCACAGAGGTGAATTGTTGATCTGCGGTAAACCAACCTGCATAAGCACGGTCTTTCTGCTCACCTGTAAGGACATCTTTGTTTTGGGTTTTATCGGCATTGTTATAAAAAACACCTAGACGATAGCTACCCGGTAAATGGTTAATCCCTTGTTTAGGTTGATAATGCAGTTCAACAGGGATAGTGACACCATCCATGTGGTCGGATTTTAAATTCCAACCTTGATTTTCCTTAATATTGGTCGGGTTAAACTCAAATACACCCACTTGCGCAGAGAGTTCAGGGGTAAATCGATATTTTACAATTCCCGCCCATTGCGCCACGGGTTCGTTATACCAAACATTACCCATCCATTTTCCGTTTTGTGCGGTACAAAACGAGGTGCTTTGGAAGTCACATCCCATCGTATTAAAGTATGAACCCATACCAATACGACCCACGCGAACACTCCAACCCGTATCTGTAAAAATCTTTTCAATAGAGAGTTGAGTCAAGCGGGAATCTACATTTCCCCGTCCCCAAGTGGCTTGTGTATTGGCCATTTGTGGCGCACCCGGATACGAAATATTATCAACACTGGTACTTTGTCCCTGACGAGCAGTGACAATGGCACGAACTGAAACGCCATTCCAGCCCAACATTTTTTCCAGATCCAGACTACTGCCTAACCAGAGCTGACTTGCGAAGGTTGCACCATCTCGTGGTTTATAGCCACCATCTGCCAGATAGTCGGTATCGACATAAAGATTGGCATCAAAATTTACGCCCTGACTGGCGAGCTCTGTCCGTTTGCCGTTCCAGTCACCAAAAAAATACTTGCTTTGAGGACTGAAAGCATCATCCGCATGACTTAAATTAAAACATGTTATTGCTGTCACAAAGCTAGCAAAGCTTATTTGTTTCAGTCCCTGAATTTTCATTTGACTCAACCACGCATACTTAAAATTTGTCCATTCATTGTTTATCAACAATGAATTTGAAAAATCTAACCATGTTTTAAAATTTAATCAACAAAAATTCACTTGAATTTTCATACTTAATATTTGACTGAACGGTTTCGTTTTTATGAATGATTTGATTTAAAGTTGTGATAAAGGGGCCATTACTGTTTAAGGGTTCTAGTAAGGTCGTGTAAAGTTGTTATAAGTATTTCATTTAGAAATTTTTTGAGAAAATCTGAAAAAAGACCATACTTTCTAGAAGAATGGTGGTAGTCCATAATATATTTTTAAAGTCCCCAGTAAGAAACCTAGATTACTTACTGGGTGTATTATATTTCTTATTAATGACAACTGATGTGTCGCCTGACGGTCCGTTAGGCGACACATCCTCTATCATTTTTGAATTGTTAAACTCAAAAACTTAGCAATCTTTGCGACACATGATGAGAAAATATAACGACACAGCCAATGTCACTATCACAAAGAAGTGACACATTTGGTGTCATTTTGATAAGAGCACATAAATTCATGAAAAGCAGTAATTGTGAAACTTATGTAAAGTAATTTTAGTTTTTTGTTAAAAATACGTCTGTTTGTAATTAATATATAAAACGAACGGAGCTGATAGCTTATTTTTCACACGACAAATTTTGTCGTAGAACTAGAGTGTTTAACTTATAAAAAATAGGCTCAATGCTACTATTCCAGCTCTAACCTTACCAAAACCTAAAAGAGAGAGAATTATGTCTGACAAAGTATGGACTACCACTATTATGTTTGATGAAAACTATCGAGTATTTGAATTATCTTTCCCTGGTTTATTTAACTATCCTGAGTTTAATAAACTAAATAAAATGGGAGCATCGGCAGAGGAAAAAGAGAAAAAAAATGAAATGACTCAAAAGAGTATAGAAATAATTAAAAGATACCATAAAGCTGAAAAGCTAGACCTAGCCAATGTGCCGACTATTTTATATGCACATGGTTTTAGCAAAACAGTTAAATTACCAAGTTTTTTTCGTACCCAAGATGGCTTTGTGATTGTCACTGAAGCATGTGCAAATGTACTAAAACAATTTCGTTTAGGGGAAAGTGTACTTTATCCATTGTCATTTTTTGATATTCAATTAAATGAACCTGTAAATGCTCAGACTTACTATTTTTTCAATATTGCTGAGCTAAAAAGCTATTTATGCCCAGAATACTGTACACAAGAGTTGGACAAACGTTCATATACCAAGCATGAAGGTTACCAACTTTTTAGCTTATACCATGCCGATTATGCTGATTATGCGATAGCAGTAGAGAAAGAAGTTTTAGCATGTGATGTCGATTTATGGCAAGATCCAGAATTAAATCACTCAATTTTTATGTCTGATGAACTCAAGAAAGCTCTAGATGAAGCTCAATTGAGTGATGCATGGCAATTATTTTTATGTGACCTTAAATAATAAAATAGATTAGAAATAACTAACATGGCTATTTCGTTTCAAGTACATCATATTTTATGAAGTCAGATTCTTAATTTTTATTTTTTATAATTAGATAGCTATTTGAATAGTCACCAAAATTATTGACACACAAAACCATCTTTTGGACTGCCACCATTCTCCTAGACAAATATCGTCTATTCTTTGGACTGCCACCATTCTCCTAGACAAATATCGTCTATTCTTTGGACTGCCACCATTCTCCTAGACAAATATCGTCTATTCTTTGGACTGCCACCATTCTCCTAGACAAATATCGTCTATTCTTTGGACTGCCACCATTCTCCTAGACAAATATCGTCTATTCTTTGGACTGCCACCATTCTCCTAGACAAATATCGTCTATTCTTTGGACTGCCACCATTCTCCTAGACAAATATCGTCTATTCTTTTTGCATAGGAGAGAACCTTATGAGTGGACAACGATACACCCCAGAATTTAAAGATGAAGCTGTCAAATTGATTACTGAACGTGGATATTCTGTCACCGATGTTGCAGAACGTTTAGGTGTATCACAGCACAGCATTTATAAATGGCTAAAGGCAGTACAGCCTTTACATAATAACTCTGATGAACATGAACTGCTCGAAGCAAAGAAAGAAATTCTACGCCTTAAAAGTCAGCTCAAACAAACTGAAGAGGAACGGGATATCTTAAAAAAGGCCGCAAGGTACTTTGCAAGCCTGCCCGAGTAAAGTATCAGTTTATCCTTGAATACAGCCATCAATTTAAGATTAAAACGATGTGTCGGGTTCTGAAGATTGCTCGTGCTGGCTATTACGCCTGGTTGCATGAACCTGAATCAGGCAGGACTATTGAAGATAAGCGCTTATTACAGCTCATCCGTTCTTCTTATGATGCCTGTTATGGTATCTACGGTTATCGTCGCATCACACTGGATCTTAAAGAGCTAGGTGAAAACTGTGGGCCTAATCGTGTGCTGAAGATCATGAAGAACAATGCCATTGCCGCTGTTCGAGGATATAAGAAGCATAAAAGCTATGGTCGTGGTCGTCCGCAGATTGTGCCACCTAACCATTTAAATCGAGAGTTTGTTGTAAACACACCTGATACCTCGTGGGTGACTGATATTACCTACATCCGCACTTGGCAAGGCTGGTTATATTTGGCTGTGGTTCTCGATTTATATTCAAGGAAAGTCATCGGTTGGTCAATGAAACCTACGCTTGCCAAGGATATCGTTTTAGATGCAATTCTTATGGCAGTATGGCGACGCAGACCCAATGAACCTGTGATCATACACTCAGACCAAGGCTTACAATACAGCAGCGGAGACTGGCAGAAATTCTGTCAGAAGCATAATTTGGTTCCAAGTATGAGCCGGAGGGGAAACTGTTGGGATAATGCTGTTGCTGAATCCTTTTTTAGCAGCTTAAAGAAGGAAAGAATTAAAAAGCGAATCTATAAAACACGAGAAATGGCTCGTGCAGATGTGTTTGATTATATCGAGATGTTTTACAATCGAATCAGGCGTCATTCGCATCTCGATGGGATGAGCCCAGAAGCATTTGAGGCAGCTTCAAAATGAAGCTGTCTCATGTCTAGGATACTGGGAGCAGTCCA
>NZ_JEZN01000023.1:0-38483 GCF_000581715.1 Acinetobacter sp. 479375
AAGATGTAATTTCAGCCATTGACGATGTTGGTTTACGCCATGTTTTTTACGCACCCATTCCCCATCACCTGTAACTTTGATCCCTGTGCTATCAACTAAAATATGCAAGTCTTCCTGTGGATTTTTTGCTGATTTATGTAGAAGTGGCTGCAGCTTATCTGCTCGCCGACTCAATGTTGAGAAGTCTGGAACATTCCAGTCGAGGTGAGCCATTTGAAAAAGGCTTTGAATGAAACCTTGTGTTTGGCGTAAAGCCAGTTGGAACAGGTTTCGTATCGTCAGGGCAAATTGAATTGCTATATCAGTGTAGGTAGGTTGACGTCCTTTTTTTCCAGTAGGTGTTGCAGACCATTGCATTTGGGGATCAAACCAAATGGTGAAAGCACCCCGTTGACGTAAAGCCTGATTGTACTCAGACCAGTTCGTTGTTTTGTATCGGCTTTTTGATTCTGTATTCATCTAACATGTATGGGGATGAAATTTATTTATGCAACAAAGCCATTTACTATTATTCATGTTGTTTGTTAAAGAAATAAATTTTTTATTTAAATTATTGATATTATTTAATTTTAATATTTTTATAAATAATTTTAATGTCTAAAAATAATACTTTTATTTAATTTGAATCTGTATTAAATTAAAGCTGTTATTGATTTAAGACCAGATGGATTTGTTTGTTTTAAATCATGGCCGTGGCATATTAATTGCTATATTTATTTTAAATTTTGTTATTTTTATAAAATTATGAAAATAACACTATATTTTTTGCTTTAAACAAATCTTTTAGGTTTTAAAAGCATGTCTATAGTTATTAATTGATGCAGCAATCAAAACGATTTTTTTATAAGGGATATTTCATGTTAAAACATCTTCAGTTCGTATTCGCCCCAATCGTACTTTTAACTATGGCGCCACATATTTTTGCAGGCGAAGTGCTAGACAGAATTAAGCAAAAAGGTTCGATTACCCTCGGTTATCGTGAATCAGCGGATCCTATTTCTTATATCGCAAATGGTAAACCCGTTGGCTATGCACTTGATATTTGTCACAATGTGGTGACAGAAATTAAAAAACAACTTAAAACTCCACAATTAAAAATTGAATACAAAGCTGTCAATTCTACGAGTCGTATTCCAGAGGTTTTAGCGGGAAATATTGATATTGAATGTGGAACGACCACCAATAATAAACAACGTCAGCAACAAGTGGCGTTTTCTACCAGTTATTATGTGGCTGATGTTCGTATGGCAGTTAAAAAAACATCGAATATTCAAACCTTAAAGCAATTAAATGGCAAAGCTGTCGTGACTGTACAAGGGGGAAATCCTGAAAAATATTTAAAAATGAGTGCTAAAAAAGCGAATATCAAGATTATTTCATTAGGTGGGAAAGATCATGCCGATGCATTTTCAATGCTATCTTCAGGTCGCGCAGCAGCCTTTGTAAACGATGATATTGGTCTTGCAGGTTTAATTGCCAAGTCTGCGAATCCTAAAGATTATGAAATTGTCGGTCCTACTTTGTCTTCTGAGCCTTATGGCATCATGTTTGCCAAAACTGATCCTCAACTCAAAAGTATTACTGATGGCGTGGTCAATCAGATGTGGAAATCTGGTCAAATGGATCAACTTTATAAGAAATGGTTCCAGTCGCCAATTCCACCTAAAAATATAAACTTAAATTTGGCGCCAAGCGGCTCTTATAAAGCATTAAAAGCTAAACCAAATGATGTGGGTATTTGAGACTAAATTGAAAGTGAATATTGACCTGAATTGAGTACGTGTTGCGCTGTTGACTGTATTTTTTAATTCATAGTGTTAATTTTCAAATTTATCAACCATTGCAAAAAAGCAATGGTTTTTTATTTTGGCTTTCATCATATAGCCTCAATCTTTGCTTGAGCCCATCTACCAAAAACATGAATAGGAACTTTTACCTGACTCCATTAGCATAATCTTGTTCAAATTACAGAGTCCGTTGCTGATGGAAATGTTGGCTTTAGTCATCATGGTATTTATGTTAGCAGGCATGGTCAAAGGTGCCTTGGGTTTGGGACTGCCTACCGTCGCAATGGGATTGCTGACCCTTGTGATTGCACCATTTCAGGCGGCTTCTTTGCTGATTATTCCCTCCATGATTACGAATTTTTGGCAATTGTTTGCCGAAGGTCGGGTCTGGAGCCTGATTCAACGTTTTTGGTTGTTGTTACTTGGGATTATTATCGGCACTGTATTTAGTTTTTTACCGACTTTAAGTCAGGCGACAGGTAAAACCAGCGAGGTTTTATTGGGTGGGATGCTGATCGTATATGGTCTATATGGTTTATGGGTGAAACAACTCCCCAATCTCGCACCTTATGAAAAATGGTTATCGCCCATTATTGGTTATTTGGGGGGCGCTTTAATTGTTTCAACAGGTGTCATTATTATTCCAGCGGTGCCTTATTTGCAGTCTTTGCGTTTGAAACGGGATGATTTGGTACAGTCATTAGGTTTGGTTTTCACCTTATCGACGATCTGTCTGGCTATTTATTTACAACTGCACTCCACAGGAACTATGCCGATTGATTATCGTTTGGCATGGATCGCAGTGATTCCAGCAGTTTTCGGGATGTGGCTTGGGCAAAAATTACGTTATCGCATACCTGAGCAACGTTTTCGCCGTTTTTTCTTTATTGGACTGATTTTATTGGGTGCTTACATGGTTGTACATTAAGCGTTCATGGGCTGAGGTTTATTTTCGAGTAAGAACTGGGCAAAATCTTGATAGCTTGGAGAAAGATTAGAAAAATGACGAGCAGCTAACAGTAATTTGCGATTTGCCCATGCACCTGTGAGCGCAATTGTAGAAAAAGCATAAAGTTTTTGTAAATGTGAAGCAGCACGAAGCGGCATAATCGCGACACCGACACCATTGGCGACCACTTGAGCCATCGCACTAAAGCTAGGTAAGCGTAAACGATAGTGCAGTTGGTGATGAAGATGTTTGGCTTGCGTTTCGATCGATTGTTGTAATGAATGATGTGGCAGAAGTCCAATAAAATCTTCCTTTAAAATTGCTGCAAAATTCAATTGTCGATGTGTGGCTAAGGGATGATCTGGTGCGCAAATAAAGACCAATGGATCTTCAGCAAAAACGTGTGTTTCCAATGCATCATTTGGGGCAAAAAAACTGGAAATCAGTCCTAGTTCTGCCTGACCTTTTTGTAATGCAGCAATAATGTCATTACTCTCTGCTTCATGCAATTCAATCTGAAGTTGTGCATGTTCGATCAGATATTTGGGCAATAACATGGGTAAATATTCGCTTTGTGCAGATGAATTACACCATAAAGTCACTTGCTGTGTGGTTTTACGCTGGAAAGTCTGCATCTCTTGTTCTAATGCGTCGAGTCCATAGATCAGATATTGTGCATGTTGTAATAGGGTTTGACCTGAAATCGTCAATTCAACGCCTGTCGCATGACGAATAAACAAGGCGCTGTGAAAATGTCGTTCGAGTTTTTTAATGCGTTCACTGGCTGCCTGTAAAGAAATAGCTGAACGTTCAGCCCCTTTAGTCAGACTGCCTGTATCCACCACATGTAAAAAAAGTTGAAGATCAAAAAAATCAAAGCGCATAAGCCATTCAGTGAGTATTAAGCATGACAAAGTCATGATAACCAAAAATGCTTGATTCAAGATTTAATTTCATAAAAAAAGCAGCCTTATGGCTGCTTGAAGATTCAAAAATGAATATTTTAGCTTTTATCTTTTAGACCAAATAACCAATTGAGTAAAATCGCCGCAAACGTTGCGGTGCCGATTCCGCCTAAATTGAAGTTGCCAAACATGAGTTCAAAGTTACCTGCACCCAAAATAATCGTGACCGCAGCAACAATCAGATTTTTGTTGTTGGAAAAATCAACTTTGTTTTCAAGCCAGATTTTTGCCCCTGCAATGGTAATTAAACCAAAGACCACAATTGAAGCACCTGTCAGCACGGCGCTTGGAATGGTACTAATCACCGCACCAAATTTAGGCGATAATCCGAGGAAAATTGCAAAGATCCCTGCAATCACAAAGACAATAGTGGAATAAACACGAGTGACTGCCATGACCCCAATATTTTCACCATAGGTGGTCATGCCTGGCGCGCCTACACTACCTGACAATGTCGTGGCGATCCCATCAGCGACAAAAGCCTTACCCAGATAAGGAGTTAAGTCTTCACCTGTCATGGCACCGACTGCTTTGATATGTCCCAGATTTTCAGCCACTAAAATGAGGGCAACAGGTGCAATAATCAGCATGGCATTGGTTTGAAAGGTAGGTGCAGTTAAGCTGGGTAAACCAAACCACGGTGCAGCCGAAATTTGTGAAAAGTCAATCGCTTGACCCCACCCAAGACCATTGGTGGCAATCGCATAAATCAGATAAGCGATCAGTAGACCAATTAAAAGCAACAGTCGCTGTAATAGCCCGCGTGTAAATACCGCGATAATGCCCATACACAAAACTGTAATCAGCGCCATCCACATATCAAATGGATGACCAGCCACTGCTTTTACAGTCACAGGTGCCAAATTTAAACCAATAATCATGACCACAGCACCCGTAACGACAGGTGGCATCAATTTTTCAATCCAGCGCGTTCCTGTCAGCATGACCATAAAACCAATAATCGCATAAATCACACCACAGGCGACAATACCACCGAGTGCAACGCTAATATTCGGATTTGCACCTGAACCTGTGATATGGCCTGTCGCAGCCGCTACAACACCAATGAATGCAAAGCTCGAACCCAGATAACTCGGAACACGACCGCCTGTCATACAGAAAAATAAGATGGTACAGATGCCTGACATCAGGATCGCAAGATTTGGGTTAAAGCCCATAAGTAACGGAGCCAATACGGTCGAACCGAACATGGCAAATGCATGTTGAATACCTAAAACTGCACTTTGAGCAGGTGGAAGGTACTCATCGGTCGCCACAGGACGATGATCAATCTGCCCTTGATACGGACGCCATTTTGGAAACCAAGTGGACATAAAATAAACTCTAATTGTTTTAGCTGGCGCACATCATACTCTTTCTTTGATGATGGTTTAATTGATTTCTGAGCAACTGGTAAAGTAAGGCATTTGATTTATCTTTTATTTTTACCAAATGGTAAATTTATGGAAAATTTAACTCAAAGATATATCAGAAGATTGAGGACATGAATTTATAAGAAAAATAGAGGATCAGATCTGACCACATATTTAAATGTGAGCGAAAAAATTGTAAACATGCAGGGGCTAAATGCATGTAGGCAATCTCTTATTAAAGAAAAATGGCCTACATACTATTTAAAAAATGACTTTAGCCTGTATTACGCAGCCCTGCTGCAATGCCCGCAATACTGACCATTAACGCGTGATCAACAGGAGTATGTTCAGCCTGTTCAACATTTAAATAACTTCTACGCCGTTTCATGAGTTCTGCCTGTAGCAGATGTAGCGGAAGCAAGTAGGTTTTGCGCACACGCATGGCTTGATCCAGCACTTCATTATTGCTGAGTAACTTGGATTCACCTTTCATGGCAAGTAAGGTCTGGACTGCATCTTTCAGACGTTGGCGTAGTTCAGTACCTAGTGCTTTTAAATTTTCATCCTGAGTCAAATGCGACTCATAATACAGGGCAATACTGCCATCCGATTTGGACAATACCATTTCCAGCATATCGATAAGGGTTTGGAAATACGGCCACTCATGTAACATTTCGTCCAATGTCTGTTTTTGGCCTGCATCAATAATCTGATTAATCGCGGCGCCAGTCCCCAACCATGCAGGTAACATCAGACGAATTTGTGTCCATGCGAATACCCATGGAATTGCACGAAGCGACTCAATTCCACCACTGACTTTACGCTTAGCAGGACGCGAGCCTAATGGCAACATTTGTAATTCAAGCTCTGGTGTAACGGTACGCAGATATTGCACAAAATAAGGATTTTCACGCACAGTTTCACGATAGACCTGCACCGAAATATCGGTCATTTGATGCATCAGTTCGCGCCATTCCTGTTTAGGAATAGGAGGTGGTAATAAGGTCGCTTCAAGCGTTGCCGCGGTATAAATTTCCAGATTTTGTAAGGCAACTTCTTCCAGACCAAATTTAAAACGAATCATTTCGCCTTGTTCAGTCACACGAATAGCCCCAGAAATAGAACCAGGTGGCTGTGAAAAGAGCGCTTGCTGTGTCGGTGCGCCCCCACGACTGATCGAACCGCCACGACCGTGAAACAGGGTAAGTTGAATTCCGTGTTGTTTCGCAACGGCAGTCAATTCTTCCTGTGCGCGATATTGCGCCCAGTTCGCCGACATAAAACCTGCATCTTTGGCCGAATCTGAATAGCCAATCATGACTTCGTGCTTGCCATGAATATGCTGTTTGTACCACGGCATATTGAACAGTGTATTCATGGTCGCTGCTGCGCCGTCCAGATCTTTCAGGGTTTCAAATAATGGCACCACACGCAGAGGATGCAAAATGCCCGCTTCTTTTTGTAGCAGTAATACTGCGAGTACATCACTGGCATATTCCGCCATCGAAATAATATAAGCACCCAAACTTTCAGGGGGTTGAGCGGCTAAGGTCTGCATGGTCGCAAACACTTCTTTGACATCAGGATGTTGAATCAGGCTATCTTGTGGTTCGTCCAAATGTCGTGGAAGTAACGGACGCTTACTTTGTAATTCCTGAATTAAAAAGTTTTGCCGAGCCTGTTCTGTCCACGATTCAAAATTACCTAATCCCAAATATTCCGTAATCGCTGAGATGGCTTGACGATGCCGACCAGATTCCTGACGAATATCCAGTTTGAGTAGTTCAATACCAAAACAATTTACCCGATAGATAAAGTCCAGTAATTTACCATTGGCAATTTCTGGTAAATTCGATTCGATCAGCGAGCGATGGCACAGCAATAATGGCTCAAGCAATTCACTTTTGGTCTGGATAATCTGGCTATCATCGGCTTCAAAACCTTGTAACTTTTGTGCCAACCAGTGTCGTGTCGCTTTAAGGCGTTGGCGGGTGTCACGTAAATATTCGCGGTACGGTTCAGGATGTTCATAGCCTAAAGCCTGTTTCAGCTCATCCGAACAAGCCTGAATAGACAGCTCCCAACGTAAATCTTCGATATCACGTAGATATAAATCTGCGGCTTGCCAGCGTGATAACCACAAGACTTCTTGTGTAACGCTGTGAGTCACGTTTGGATTGCCATCACGGTCACCGCCCATCCAAGAGGCAAAACGAATCGGTGCAATTTCTAGTGGTAATGAGTTTTCGCAATGTGCTTGAACCAGTTCATTCAGTTCACGTACAAACTTGGGAACCGCATTCCATAAGGTTTGTTCGATGGTGGTAAAACCCCATTTGGCTTCGTCTACAGGGGTTGGACGGTTATGACGAATTTCATCGGTTTGCCAAGCTGAACAGATCAATTCTTTAAGATTATTTAACACTGCCTGACGTTCACGCGGCGTTAATTTTTGCTGATCCAGTCGTGCCAGATCTTCATTGATATCGTCATATTTTTGAATGAGGGTACGGCGACTAACTTCGGTTGGATGCGCGGTCAATACCAGTTCAATTTTAAGCTGACAGATTTGGTCAAATAGTTGTTGTGCTGAAATCTGCCGCTCTTTAAATTTGGTAAATAAGTGTACCAGTGGATTTGGTGAGGGTGCATTTTCATCAAACTCACTGCGACGACGGCTACGCACTACATTATATTGTTCTGCAATATTGGCAAAATTAAGAAATTGCGAAAAGGCACGGGTTAATGGCAGGATTTCTTCATCCTTAAGCCCCCAGAAAAGTTGTTCCAGCTTTTTTTCGGCTTCTGCATGACCATCACGTGCACCTTTGGCGAGGGCGCGAATTTGCTCAACCTGATTAAACAAATCTTGTCCTGCGTGCTGTTTCAGGGTTTCTCCCAGTAAATTACCCAGTAGACGCACGTCCTCACGTAAAGGAGCATCAATTTGTTGAATCATGGCGTTAGCTCTCCTGCTTTGGTTCTTTTGACTATACCCCGATTCAATGACATTCCAAGTCTAGAGCGTAAAAATATATGAATTATTGTTTAAAAAATTAACACTTATACAAGAACCAACGCAGATGCAAAAAATGGCATCGGTCACAATACGCCAAAGGTCTATACCTGATATTTCAACATAAAAATTCCGATGGCATCATTCACAATATCGCCAATTTCTTCGTTAGAAGGCACGTCAGTAATACCGAGTAAAACCTGATGATGTCGAATACCCAATAACAGTGCCAATGTCAGTTCTGTTTGTTTAAGGGGATTATCCTGACGAATCAATTTTAAACTGGCTGCCTGAGTGAAAAATTCACATAACGCATCAAAAAGCGGTTGATGGGAAGCCTCAAAAAAATGTTGAGCCAACGGACTTTTTTCGGCAGCAAGCTCAAGTAACACATGTTCAAGTTTGATCGCTTCTGGTAAATAAATCATCTTCAGCGTGCACTCACAAACGTCTGAAAATACTTGTAAAAAATCACTCTGTGCGGTTAAACAAAAGTGTTGTTCGGAAATGCATTCTGCGCAGGTTTCCTGAATGGCACAGGTAAATAGACTTTCTTTATCCTGAAAATGATTATAGACCGTGAGCTTGGTCACACCAGCATCTTTGGCAATCTGGTTCATACTGGAGTCGTGATAGCCCTGTTTTAAAAAAAGTGCCTTTGCTGCCTCTAAAATATGGGCTCTTTTTTCCAGATCTTTTGGTCGACCAATCGTATTTTGCACAAAAAATCTCTTAAATAAATTTAAAAAATAAAAACTTATCTCATTTTATATAATTAATGTACCGTTGGGTATATTAATTAAAAAACAAACAAATTAAGATACTGCTTATATTGTGCCTTAAAAAACAAATTTGAATAAGAGCGAAGGGTTATGACCGCGATAAAACTGACAAGTTTAAGTATATGGGTAGTATGTCTAATTACATTGGGTGGGTGTAATCAGCAAGCGCCTGAAGCAGAACAAATTCCTTATGTCATGGTGACACAACCCTCAGCGAGCATGAATGAACAGAAAAGCTATGCAGGCGAAGTACAGGCGCGTCAGCAAACGGCTTTGGCTTTTCGGGTGGACGGACAGATTACTCAGCGTTATGTGGATGTAGGTGATCGGGTCAAAGTTGGGCAAGTCTTGGCCAGGCTGGACGTAAAAGATGCCCAGTTACAAATGAATGCCGCTAAGGCCCAACTTGAAAGCGCCCAGTCTTCGGCAAAAATCGCCAGTGAAGAATTAAAACGCTTTCAACAACTTTTGCCTTTAAATGCCGTGAGTCGCTCTCAATTTGACAGCATCAAAAATCAAAATGATGCAGCGCAGGCCAGTTTACAACAGGCTCGTTCCAATTATGAAGTTGCAGCCAATCAGACAGGATATAACCAACTGATTGCCAATAAAAACGGCGTAATTACCCAGCGCGAAATTGAAATCGGGCAAGTGGTTGCGGCGGGACAAGCGGCTTATCAACTGGCGATTGATGGCGATCGTGAAGTGGTCATTGGCGCTCCTGAACAGGCGATGACTGAACTAAAAGTAGGGCAACCTGCATGGATCACTTTGTGGTCACAGCCTGAACAAAAGTATGCCGCTTATGTCCGTGAAATATCGCCTGCGGCAGATCAATCGCGTACCTTTAGTGTCAAAGTCGCATTACGTGAAGCTCAGCCTTCCATTCAACTTGGACAAAGTGCCCGTGTATTTTTTAACAATACCCAGCACGATGTCCTCAGTGTGCCTTTATCCAGTGTTTCTGCAAATCATCAACAAGCCTACGTTTGGGTGGTTAATCCGAATCAGACCATTCATAAGGTTGCGGTGAGCTTAGGTGCTTATGGACGCGATAGTGTTCCTGTATTGTCGGGTCTAAACGCCAATGATTACGTGGTGGTAGGTGGTGTCCATCTATTGCATGAACAACAAAAAATTCATCCAATCGATCGTGACAATCGTCCTGTGCAAATTGCCTCAGGAGCGAAGCCATGAAGTTTAACTTATCCGAATGGGCGCTGAACAATAAAGGCATCATTTTATATCTGATGTTGCTCTTGGCCATTGTGGGGATTTTTTCTTACTCAAAATTATCACAAAGTGAAGATCCACCTTTTACCTTTAAAGTGATGGTAGTTCAAACCTATTGGCCAGGTGCGACGGCACAGGAAGTGTCTTTACAAGTCACAGATCGCATTGAAAAAGAACTGATGACCACAGGTCAGTATGAAAAAATCATGGCCTATTCCAGACCGGGTGAATCGATGGTAACTTTTGTTGCCAAAGATTCGCTCAAGTCCGATCAGATTCCAGATGTCTGGTATAACGTACGTAAAAAAGTAGGAGACATCAAACAGCAACTCCCCGCTGGCGTACAAGGGCCATTTTTTAATGATGAATTTGGTGACACCTTTGGCAATATCTATGTACTGACAGGCAAAGACTACGACTATGCCGTGTTGAAAGAATATGCTGATCGTTTGCAATTACAATTGCAACGCGTCAAGGATGTGGGCAAGGTCGAGTTGGTGGGCTTGCAGGATCAAAAAATCTGGATTGAACTGTCCAATACCAAAGCAGCACAGCTTGGAATTCCTGTGACTGTGATTCAAGAGGCATTGCAAAAACAAAACAGTATTAATAATGCAGGTTTCTTTGAAACAGGCACAGACCGCATTCAGATTCGGGTCACAGGCGCATTACAAAACGTTGATGATCTTAAGCATATGCCGTTATTGATCGGCAATCGAACCATACAATTGGGAGACGTCGCA
Organism: Acinetobacter sp. 479375; assembly: GCF_000581715.1. Classification (NCBI taxonomy): domain Bacteria; kingdom Pseudomonadati; phylum Pseudomonadota; class Gammaproteobacteria; order Moraxellales; family Moraxellaceae; genus Acinetobacter; species Acinetobacter sp. 479375. The sequence goes on from NZ_JEZN01000023.1 coordinate 10,849, forward strand.
GAGGTCTATCGTGGTTTTAGCGAACCCGCCCAACCGCGCATGCGTTTTATGGGAGAAAACGGTATTGGCATTGCCGTATCGATGCGTAAGGGTGGAGATATTATTGCGCTCGGCAAAAATCTACAAAGTGAATTTGATCATTTACAAAAGACCTTGCCGCTTGGCATGCAACTCAAAAAAGTATCGGATCAGCCTGTTGCTGTACAACGTAGTATTCATGAATTTATTAAAGTTTTGACCGAAGCTGTGATCATCGTATTGTTGGTCAGTTTTTTCTCGCTAGGTTTCCGTACAGGATTGGTGGTGGCGTTGTCCATTCCACTGGTGTTGGCCATGACCTTTGCTGGTATGAATCTGTTTGATGTCGGACTGCATAAAATTTCACTGGGGGCCTTGATTCTCGCACTAGGGTTATTGGTAGATGATGCCATTATTGCAGTCGAAATGATGGCAATCAAAATGGAGCAGGGCTATAGCCGTATCAAAGCCGCAGGCTTTGCATGGAAAACCACCGCCTTTCCGATGCTGACGGGTACTTTGATTACTGCGGCAGGTTTTTTACCCATTGCTACAGCCAACTCTAGTACCGGTGAATATACCCGTTCGATTTTTCAGGTGGTGACCATTGCCTTGATTGTGTCGTGGTTTGCGGCGGTACTTTTTGTACCTTATCTGGGGGAAAAGTTACTGCCAGATTTTAGCAAGATGCAACAAACTGCGCCTTGGTATCAGCGACTTTGGGCAAGGTTACGCCATCAACCTGCGCCTCAGCCTGTTCAACATCATGCAGGTGAAAGCCATGATCCCTATCAAAGTGCCTTTTATTTACGCTTTCGTAAAATGGTCGAAACTTGCGTGAGCTATCGTAAAACAGTGATTATTACGACGGTTTTAATTTTCATTGGCTCCGTCCTGTTATTTAAACTGGTTCCGCAGCAGTTCTTTCCGCCATCGAATCGTGCTGAAATTTTAGTCGATTTAAAACTGGAAGAGGGTGCATCACTCACTGCCACCGAACAGGCGGTAAAAAAGGTCGAGCAATTCCTTGCCCAGCAAAAGGGGATTGATAATTATGTGGCCTATGTTGGGACAGGCTCGCCACGTTTTTATCTGCCGCTCGATCAACAACTACCACAAGCCAGTTTTGCTCAGTTTGTGGTGTTAGCGTCTTCCCTGGATGATCGCGATGAAATTCGTAAATCTCTGGATACACAAATCAAGAAACTATTACCTCAGGTCAGAACACGAGTGTCATTGTTGGAAAATGGGCCTCCAGTCGGCTATCCATTGCAATATCGAGTGTCTGGAGAGGATATTAATTTAGTCCGTGAATGGGCCCAGAAAGTAGCGAAAATCGTAGGGCAAGATCCAAATACCACCAATGTGCATCTGGATTGGGGAGAGCCAAGCAAGATCATTGAGCTGAATATCGATCAGGATCGAGCGCGTCAAATGGGCGTAAGCAGTCAGGATTTGGCCAACTTTTTAAATAGTTCGATTACTGGTGCGGTGATTAATCAATATCGTGAAAAACGTGAATTGATTGAAATTCGTTTACGTGGCGACCAAAAGGAGCGGGTCGATGTCGCTTCATTATCCAGTCTTGCCATTCCGACCAGTCACGGCAATAGCATACCCCTCGCCCAAATTGCCAAAATCCAATACAAGTTTGAAGATGGTCTGATCTGGCATCGTAATCGCTTGCCAACCATTACTGTCCGCGCCGATATTCGTAGCCATTTACAGCCTGCGACCGTGGTCGATCAGCTGTCAGAAAAGATGGATCAATTACGTGCGCAGCTACCTAATGGCTATCTGGTAGAAGTTGGCGGAACGGTTGAAGAATCTGCTAAAGGACAAAGTTCAGTCAATGCAGGCATGCCGTTATTTTTAGCGGTGGTGATGACTTTATTGATGATTCAATTGAAAAGTATCTCACGTTCTATCATCGTGTTTTTAACCGCGCCACTCGGACTCATTGGCGTGACGCTATTTTTATTGTTGCTCAATAAGCCTTTCGGTTTTGTTGCGATGCTCGGCACCATTGCGTTATCAGGAATGATCATGCGTAATTCACTGATTTTAATTGACCAGATTGAACAGGATATTGCAGCAGGGCACGATCCGTGGACTTCAATCATTGATGCGACAGTCCGCCGTTTCCGCCCGATTTTATTGACTGCACTTGCTGCCGTATTGGCTATGATCCCATTATCACGCAGTATTTTCTTTGGTCCGATGGCAGTTGCAATTATGGGTGGATTGATTGTTGCGACCTTTTTAACCCTGTTTTTCTTGCCTGCATTGTATGCAGCATGGTTTAAAGTGAAAAGAGCAACAAATTTGTCATAATTTTTTTCGAATAAAAGATGCGAAATATTGAAAATTTCAATATAGTAGCATCTTATTGTTAAGACAAAAAATGACAGCAGAATTTCACCGCATAAAAAGATAAGGTGAAGACTGTGAGTTGAGGTTAAAAGTACATGGGGCAGAACAATCTAGTACAGCATCGCCGTTACATTGCAGCATCTTATGTGTGCATGTTTCTGGGGTTGTTTACGATTCTTTTTGCCGTGATTGCTTATTTCCTTGCACGTAAAATTGCCATGATTGACGGTGCTGAGGTCTGGATTCATACACATGCGCTGTGGATTATGCGTAGCGTGGTGATGTTTCTGATGCTGGCTGTATTTGCTGCTTTATGGTTTATCCCTTTGATTTTCTTCGTTTGGAATAGCGCACTCTGGGTAACGGCATGTGCGATTGCCGGTGTAGTATTTTCAGCCATTGCTTGGTTATATTTGTTGAACGCTTGGATTAAAGGCCTTGCAAAATATGCGAGAAACAAAGCTGTTTTTTAGAAAATTCTAATTTTTTTCAGTTTCCCCCCTTGTAAATCCGACTAAAACCCCCAACTTAGTCGCAGGTTAAGTATATTTTAAATTCCGTGAGGAGCGTCGCCAGATATGGCTAAACGAGATTATTATGAGGTTTTAGGCGTTTCGAAAACCGCGAGTGATGATGAGATCAAAAAAGCCTATCGTAAGTTGGCGATGAAGTATCATCCAGATCGTAACCCCGATAACGCAGAAGCTGAAGAAAAGTTTAAAGAAGCTTCCGAAGCTTATGAAGTACTGTCCGATGGCGAAAAGCGCAGCATGTATGACCGTATGGGTCATAATGCCTTTGAAGGTGGCTATGGCGGCGGTAGTGGCGGCTTTGGGGGTTTTAGTGCAGAAGATATTTTCAGTCAGTTTGGCGATATCTTTGGCGGTGCATTTGGTGGCGGTGGCCGTCAGCAACAACGCCAACGCCGTGGTTCCGACCTACGTTACGTGATGGAACTCTCCCTCGAAGAAGCGGTTCGTGGTGTCAAAAAAACCATTACCTTTACTGCACCAGCACCGTGTGATGTCTGTGATGGTAAGGGTTCTAAAAATCCAAATGATGTTGAAACCTGTAAAACCTGTCATGGTACAGGTCAAGTGCGTATGCAGCAGGGCTTCTTCTCGGTTCAGCAAACCTGTAGCACTTGTCGTGGACAGGGTAAAATCATTAAAAATCCATGTAATAGCTGCCATGGTTCAGGGGTAAAAGACCGTCAACAAACCCTAGAAGTGACGATTCCAGCAGGGGTCGACAATGGCGATCGCGTTCGCTTAACAGGTAAGGGCGAAGCAGTACGTGATGGTCAGGCGGGTGATCTATACGTGGAAGTGGTAGTGCGTGAGCATGACGTGTTCCAACGTGATGGTGCAGACCTTTATATGGATGTGCCTGTTAGTATTGCCGATGCTGCTTTGGGTAAAGAGATTGAAATTCCAACGCTTGAAGGTCGTGTTAGCTTAAAAATTCCAGAAGGCACTCAAACAGGTAAATTGTTCCGTTTACGTGGCAAAGGTGTACGTCCAGTACGTAGTAGTATGGTTGGGGATTTACTCTGCCGTATCGTGGTGGAAACTCCAGTGAATCTTACCAGCCGTCAGCGTGAGTTGCTGAAAGAACTACAAGCGACACTGGATGGTGATGAACATAGCGCATCATCCAAGAAAAAATCTTTCTTCGATCGTTTATTTGATTAATTCAAGTTGATTGCAAAAAAATCTGCCCATTTGGCAGATTTTTTTATGCTTAAATTTTAGCGAGCGATAAGAGTTTGGTATAGTAGATCGCATTGTCAACGCTTTTAATGATTTAGGAACAGATTATGTCAGCATCTCCACGCATTGGTGTATTGGGCGCAGGTGGTCGTATGGGGCGCACCCTGATTCAAGCCGTACAACAGGCAGGCTATCAGTTGGCCGCGGCGGTCGAACGTCCAGAAAGTAGTTTAGTGGGCAGCGATGCAGGTGAGCTGGCAGGGATGGGTCATATAGGCGTCAAGGTCGCTGGCAGTTTGGCAGATGTATTAACAGACTGTGATGTCGTGATTGACTTTACCGCACCATCAGCCACTGAACAGCATTTGAAGCTATGTGCTGAAGCTGGTGTGGCGATGGTGATTGGCACCACAGGCTTTTCCGATGCACAAAAACAATTATTGAATGATACTGCTACTCAAACGCCTGTGGTGTATGCTGCTAATTATTCGGTTGGTGTCAATGTTTCCATTAAGCTATTAGAACTTGCAGCTAAAGTCTTTGGGGATAGCGTTGATATTGAAATTATTGAAGCGCATCATCGTCATAAAGTCGATGCACCATCGGGTACTGCCCTGATGATGGGCGAGGCGATTGCAGAGACTTTAGGGCGTGACCTGAAACAGGATGCTGTTTACTGTCGTGAGGGTCATACAGGACCACGGGAACGTCAAAGCATTGGTTTTCAAACTATTCGTGGTGGAGATATTGTCGGTGAACATACAGCTATGTTTATTGGTGAAGGGGAACGGGTTGAAATTACCCATAAAGCTACCAGTCGTATGAATTTTGCAGCGGGTGCAGTACGTGCTGCGGCATGGGTCGTGGGTCGTGAAGCACATAAATACGATATGAAAGATGTACTGGGATTTAATGACATTCAGGTGTAATTGCAACCGTCATCACCGCTAAAAAATAAAATCGATTTGAGAATAAAATGAATAATAAATCATGGATGTTGGCATGCACTTTGAGCCTGAGTAGTCTCATAGTGCATGCAGGACCTGCAACTGAAGCTAAACTAAGCTTAGACAAGAATAATATTAAGGTCTGGACCTATCAGACTGCAAATAATCCTGTCATTCAGTACAAAGCAGAAACGACATTTGATGTTTCCATTGAGCAGGCTGTTGGACTGATTCTCAATGTAGAATATGCATCGAAATGGGTACCTTATGTCAGTGAAACCAAAGTGTTATCACGTGATGACAAAAAGGGGGAGTTCATACTGTATATGGTGCTTGATTTTCCATTTCCATTAAAAGATCGGGATTTGGTGGTGAAAGGCAAAATGTCCAAAACCAGCGCAGGTATCATTAGTATTAAAAACAATGCGATGACGGGTTATTATCCTGCGCAAAAAGACCGAATTCGTTTAAATAAATATGAAGGCGACTGGACTTTCCAAAAACTTGGAGCCAATAGGGTGAAGGTCAGCACCAGTGGCTATGCTGACCCAGGTGGATCGATCCCCTTGAGTTTCGTGAATATGTTTGTGCAGCAACAGCCTTATCAAATGTTGATGAAAATGAAAATGGAACTACAAAAGCCCACAAACTTTTCGGCAAAATTGCCTGATATTTTAAAATAAGTAAAGTGCCCATAAGGGGCACTTTCTCTATTAAGCTGAACATTGCTGCTTGGTTCGAATCGTTGATTTATTGCGTTGTATCTGTAGCAAAATCAAGACTAAGCCGAGCCCTGCCAATCCTGCACCAGCAAAACAAACAGCGACATAACCCAGATCTAAACTGAGCACTAAACCACCGACCGCAGCGCCAATGGCATTGCCCAGATTAAATGCGCCCACATTAATTGATGAAGCCAGTCCAGGTGCCGCATGAGCCATTTTCATGACCCGCATTTGGACGGGTGGAACTAGCCCAAAAGCTGCAACTCCCCATAGCGTCAGACCGAAAGCTGCTCCCAGTTGTGTCTGCGCCAACCAGGGAAAACAGAGCATGACGATAACGAGCAGACTAAAAAATCCTATCAGGGTTTTATTGAGTGCAAGATCTGCCAACTTACCACCCAAGTGATTTCCAATCGAAAAACCAACCCCGATTAACACTAGCATTAGCGTAATGAAAGTCGGTGAGGCCTGATTAAAATAAGTGAGTGCTGGGGCGATATAGGTATATAAAGTGAACATGGCACTAGCTCCGAGCACAGTCGTCAACAATGCCATGAGGACGGAAGGTTGTATTAGTACCTTTAACTCTGCTTTAACATCTGGACGTTGGGCTGGAGCAGCCTTGGGCAACGCTTGATATAACGACCACATGGTGACTAAACCGAGGGTGGAGATTGCCAAAAAAGACAGTCGCCAGCCAATATTTTGACCGAGCCATGTCGCCAAAGGTACACCACCAATATTGGCAAGGGTAAGCCCCATAAACATGGCAGCTACTGCACTGGCCTGTTTATGTACGGGCACGACACTAGCTGCGACTACGGAACCAATACCAAAAAAAGCGCCATGATTAAGGCTGGTGATGAGTCGGGCAATCATTAGACTCCAATAGTTTGGTGCAATTGCAGCGAGTAAATTGCCCAGTGTAAATAATGACATCAGTAAAATGAGTGCTTTACGTCGTGAAAAGTGTCCAAAGTATAAAGTCATGATCGGCGCACCAAGCATCACCCCCATAGCATAACCTGTAATCAAAAGACCAGCGCGAGGAATACTGACACCCAAATCATGAGCAATATTGGGCAATAATCCCATCGGAGAGAATTCAGTGGTACCGATCGCAAATGCACCAATTGCTAAAGCCAACAAGGGTAAATTGCGGTTCATGAGGATCTTCCTAAGATTGTCGTCATAAGGGGGGGTAAATATGCAATCTGCATGCTTAAGCGCCTTATCAATGAAGAAATGATCTGCATCAAGACTGATCAAGATTGGGCATGTATTTTGTGCTGAACATTGTTGCGAAAAAATACTGGAGTAAGCAAAATATTATTGACTAGGAATCACGAATAACAGCCTATGAAATCTACCATCGAAGAATTGATCGCATTTATAAGTATTGTTGATACAGGCTCAATTGTGGCAGCGGCAGAGCAGCTTCAGCAAACCCCATCAGGTTTGAGTCGTGCGCTCAATCGATTAGAAAAGAAACTACAGGTCACATTACTTGAGCGAACCACTCGTAAGTTGAAACTGACACAAGAAGGTCGTTTATTTTTAGATAAAGCGCGTTCAATTTTGGCAGAATTGGCCGAAGCGGAAGATGCATTACTGAAATCTGACAGTGATACTTCTGGTCTGATTCGGATTGATTCAGCAACACCCTTTGTTTTACATGTGCTTGCTCCGCTGATGCAAAAATTTATGCAACGCTATCCCAAAATTGAGATCGAGCTAAATAGCAATGAGCAGGTCATCGATTTATTGCAGCATAAAACCGATGTTGCGATTCGTTTTGGCGCATTACATGATTCGAGTCTACATGCCAAATTGGTATGTAAATCACGGTTATATATTGTGGCAAGCCCCGATTATTTGGAGCAGGCGGGTATTCCCCAGACACCACAATCACTCTTACAACATCAATTGGTGGGATTTAGCAAACCCGTTTACTTAAATACATGGCCCTTAAAAATAGGCGATGACTATGTGATAGTTTCTCCGAAAATCAAGGCGTCTAGTGGTGAAACAGTCAGACAACTGACCTTGGCAGGTCATGGTATTGCACGATTATCAGAATATGAAATCTGGCAGGATTTAGAGGCAGGGCGTTTAGTTGCTTTGTTTGAAGATCAGATTGAATTACAGTACCAGCATATTCATGCGGTGTATTATCAACAAAAACATCTGCCAAAACGGGTACGTTTATTTATTGAGTTTTTGGCAGATGAGTTGAGCCAGCAATTTTCAACGGCTGTGGCATCATAGTTTTGCTTGAGGGAGCTGAAATTCCATTAAGCTTTGCTTGGGTTTCAATCGTAAACGAAATGTCATCTGGTCCTGAATACAGTCAAAGTTTAATGCCTGATTTTTTAGTGCGCCGATCATCATGCCATTGTCGGTCACTGGTCGATAAATATAACGAAACAGTTTTGGGCGCTGCATATCCACCGACCATAATTTGTATTCAGTATACTGCTGTATTTTCAGATAGCCTTGAATCATACTGCGACAAATAAAATCCTGTTGCTGTTTTTCAGCACTTAAAGGCTGACATGCGCTCAGTAGTAGACCTATACTCAGCATAAAGCATAATTTTTTCATGAACTTATCTCATGGTGGTTGCTTTTTAGAGCATAATTGGATTGTATAGACCATGACAGATACAGATTTTGATAAAAAAGCAGTACAGATATGCAGTTTCATTATCAGCGTTTAGCACAGCAGATCGCGAACAAGATTTATCAGCAACAGCTTTTGCCGCAGCAAAAATTGAGTTCATTACGTGATTTTGCAGATCAGCATCAGGTTAGTATAAGTACCGCACAACGTTGTTATGAATTGCTGGAAGCACAGGGATTAATTGAAGTTAAGCCGAAATCTGGCTATTTCGTTAAAGCGCCAAAGCTGAGTAGTCGCTTACCGACCAGTCCGAGTTTTGAATCCAGACCTCGTGCCGTCACTAATTTATTATTGCAAAATCAGATTCAGGAGGCTTCTATTCAGCCTCATTTAGCTCCCTTTGGTGCGATACAGTTGAGTCCTCAACTGGTTCCCATCGAGCCTTTACGCCGTTCTATTCAGCGAGCACTTAAACACTGTAAACCTGAAGACTTTTTATATTGTAATCGACAGGGGCATCTGCATTTGCGTGAGGCTTTGGCCGCGCATTGGCGGGAAGATGGAATGTACATTGCCCCTCAAGATATTTTTATCACTAATGGTTGTATGCCAGCACTCGCCCTGTTAATTCAGCAACTCAGTTTACAAGGCGACAGTATTCTTATTCCCACCCCCACCTTTAATGGACAATTACAACTGATCGCAGGCTTAAAGCGCCGTATTATTGAAACACCTGCCGATGCAACAGGGATTGATTTAGTCCGTTTAGAGCAGGCGATGGCAGAGCATCGGCCAAAATTATGTCTGCTAACGGCTAATTTTCAGAATCCTTTGGGATACGTTTTGAGTGATGTTGATAAACAGAAAATTGCGCAATTGGCTGCACAATATCACTGTATTATCTTAGAAGACGATATTTATGCCGAGTGTAGTTATCAGGGGCAGCGACCCTTACCGATTAAATATTGGGATCAACACGGCTATGTGGTCTGGGTTGGTTCGGTGTCAAAGTCATTGTCTACAGCGTATCGTGTGGGTTGGTTTTGTATTGGTGGGCAATTAAAAGCGATGTATCCTGAATTCTATTCAGCCAATATCAGTGTCAATACGCCGCTACAACTGGGTTTGGCAGACTTTATTTATAGTCGGGAATATCGTAACCATTTAAGCCGTTTACAACCTCAGTTGATGCAACAGGTTGAACAATATCGTCGATATATTTTAAAGGCATTTGCACCGTTGAATATCGGTCTAAGTCAACCACAGGGGGGCTATGCCTTGTGGTTGGAACTTCCTCAAAAGATTGATAGTTTGGCTTTGTATCTGGCAGCCCAACAGCATCAGATTAATATTGTACCGGGCGTGGTATTTGGAGAGGATGAGCGTTATCAGCACTTTGTACGGCTGAATGCTGGACATGCGCTGACGCCGCAGTTACAAGAAGCGATTTTGTTTCTGGCGGAGTGGGTGAAACAGGCAGTGGATTGATATTGATTAAAACTTCAGGCAAGTCGTATCAGAACTTGCCTGCAAAATAACTGATTTAAAAATCTGCTTTTAACACGATACGATAACGCGCGTGACCTGAATGCAAACGTTCTATTGCATCATTGAGTTTGGACATAGGATAAAGCTCAATCTGCGGGGCAATATTTTTACGTGCAGCAAATTTTAATAACTGGCGCAGTGCAGCAGGAGAACCGGTTGGTGAGCCTGTAACTGACTTTGCTCCACTAATTAACGCGCCGACAGGCACCGCGACGGGTTCTAACACCAAACCTAGAAAATGAACCGTGCCATTTGGCGCCAATGTATTTAAATAGGCATTCCAGTTCAGTGTCACATTCACGGTACTAAGTAATAAATCAAACTTACCACGTTGTGCTTTCAGTGCGGCATCATCACGGCTATTCACCACATGATCTGCACCCATTGCTTTAAGTTCATCCGTCTTATCTGGATGAGAAGTAAATGCGGTAATTTCGCAGCCCCATGCTTTAAGCAGTTTAATTGCCATATGACCTAAGCCACCGATTCCAATCACAGCAACATGGTGAATAGCCTGAATCTGATGTTTCAAAATCGGATCAAATACGGTGATGCCGCCACAGAGCAATGGTCCTGCGCTAGTCGGATCTAGATCATCAGGTAGAGGAATGACCCATTGCCAACCAGCACGAACTTTATCGGCAAACCCGCCTGCATGGCCGACAATAGTCGCGGTATGTTCGCCAGTACACAACACTTGCTGACCACTTATACATTGATCACAAGATTGACAGCTTTCCGCCGTCCAACCCAAGCCAACTCGTTGCCCGACTTTTAAGCCTTTGGCTTCACTGCCCAGTTGAGTAATAGTTCCAATGACTTCATGTCCTGCGATGACAGGATATTGAGATGATTGCCATTCATTATTGATGACTGAAATATCGGAATGACAAAGACCACAATATTCAACTTTGATTTCTACTTGATGTGGTTGTAATTCACCTGCATCGAATTGATAGGGAACCAGTGGCTCGCCTGCTTGCATTGCTGCGTAAGCGTGAATGACGTTGTTGCTCATGCTGTATGTCCTTGTATATAACTTTAGGATCGAAAAGAACAATAATTTTCATGGTCATTGACCATGCCAACGGCTTGCATAAATGCATAACAGGTGGTGGGACCTACAAATTTAAAGCCGTGTTTCTTTAAACGCTTTGACAATTGCAAACTGTGTTCGGTTTGAGCGGGTGCCTGACGATAATCTGCGACATCATTGATGATGGGCTGCTGCTGTACCGTTTCCCAAAGCCATTGTGACATATCATGCCCTTGGTCTTTGAGATTCTGCCAAGCAATCGCATTGTCACGAATTGCTTTGAGTTTACCGATATGGCGAATTAAACCTGTATCACTGAGTTTATGTTCAAGTTGTTGATCTGTAAGTTGGGCGATGTCTGCGATTGGGTATTGAAAAAAATGCTGTCGATAGCTTTCACGTTTTTTAAGTACGGTGATCCATGAAAGCCCCGCTTGCTGTCCTTCCAGACAGAGCATTTCAAACAGTCGGGCTTCTTTATACTCAGGTTTTCCCCATTCTTGATCATGATAATCCATATAAAGCGGATCACTTGAACACCAACCACAACGTTGCACCGACATGCGCTGTTCCTCATTTTGAGCCAAGATTTAAATGATGGTTATAAAGTAAATAGTATCCACTGATCTGATGATGTATCCCAATAATAAAGTTCTGCCCGTGTTAAATCTTCAAATTTAAGCCAGAAATCTTGACCAGATTTATCTGCATAGCCTGTGCTCATGAGTAGGGCATCTTCAGAAATTTCCATAATCCAGCCCTGATAGCATTTTTCATTCAAACAGATTTTTTGTTGATTACCAGATTCGGCAAATTCAACCAATCGATTGATTAAAGCTTCAGACATCATGTATTTTCCTAACGTAAATATGAGTAAGGGTTGACTGCACCGCGTCCTTTGCCAGATAAATAAAGTCCATAATGCAAATGGGTGGCAGTATATCGGGCATTGCCTGTATTGCCGACATAGCCAATCAGATCACCTTTTTTGACATAATCTCCGACGGCAAGACCACGTTTATGCCCATCCAGATGCGCATAATAATGCCATGAGCCTGAGGGTCCTAAAATCCAGATGACCTTGCCGCCCAAATTATTATCACGCAAATCTGCCACTAATCCATCAGTGGAGCTGTACACTTTTGTTCCACGTGGAGCCATAATGTCAATTCCTTCATGGCGGCGACCCTGACCACGGGCTGCTCCCCATGTATCGGTCAATTCATTGCGCTTTATTCCTTTAACTGGAATCGGTAAGCGTGTATCCAGTCTTTGCATTTGTAATTGAGCAACGCGATTGGCGGGGAAAGGCTGCGATTTTTTCGGAACCGTGGTACAGGCAGCAAACAAGCTGATAATAAAGCCAAGAATGAAATAGGGGAGATAGCGAGGCACAAGCTCTCCATTATTGTTATGATCACGATCTGCACTATGTCATGAATCGATAGCCAAGATCAATTTTTTCATAGCGGTCGGAATTCCTTTGGCTGTTGCTTGTTCAGGGCTTAACCAACAGCCATTTAACTCCGTCGTCAGATGTTCTTGTTGTTCTGGTTCCACGTGGAACATTTGTATATTCAGCAACCATGTGAAATGCGTGAAACTATGCGAGATTTGCATTTGACTGGAAATAGGGGTTAGGTCAAATTGTGAGCGCCACTCTAATAATATTTTTTTATCTTCAATAATGGGTAAGCACCATAACCCACCCCATAAACCGTGTGAATCGCGCTGCTGCCAAAGCCATTGTCCATTTGATTGAATCAGAACAACATCCGCAGTTTTAACAGGAACTGCTTTTTTCGGTTTTTTAAATGGCAGCTCATTTTCTAAACCTTGCTGATACGCTTTACAGTGTTGCTGCATGGGGCAATATAGACATAATGGTTTTTTGGGCGTACAGATGGTTGCACCCAGATCCATAATCGCCTGTGTGTAATCATGATTGCGTTCTATTGGGCAAAGCTGCTCGGCTATTTGCCATAATGCACGTTCATGAATAGGCTTGGAGAGATCATCTTCTATGGCAAAAAAACGCGATAAGACGCGTTTAACATTACCATCTAAAATCACGCCGTATTGACGCAGTCCCAATGACATGAGTGCACCTGCGGTCGAACGACCGATTCCGGGCAATGCCATCCATTGTTCAAGATTTTGTGGGAAGTGCCCATTCTGATGGACTTGGATTGCCGCTTTATGCAAATTACGCGCACGTGCATAATAGCCTAGTCCTGCCCAATACGGGGCAACATCCTCCCATGAAGCAGTTCCTAAATCATCCACCGTAGGAAAGCGCGTAATAAAACGCTCAAAATATTGCAGTACAGTTTTGACTTGTGTTTGCTGTAACATAATTTCAGACACCCAAACTTTGTAAGGATCATCTGCTATTTGCCATGGCAGGTCATGACGACCATGATGATCGAACCAGTTGAGTAGGGCATCGGCAAAAGAAAAATCAGACATAACACGGACAGCAAAGACAGGTATCGCAGTATAACCAAATTAATCTGAGCAAGTCATGTACCCTATTTTATAGGCATAAAAAAATGATCCGAAGATCATTTTTTTAATAAAATACAGGATTAATCCTGAACAATGCCCCAGCGTTTATCCAATTTAAGCTCCTGACCTTGATAGCGAGGAATAATATGGATATGAAGGTGTTCAGCACTTTCACCAAAAACTTCACCATCATTAAAGGCGATATGAAATCCATCAGGTTGATGACGTAGATGAAGCTCATTTCGAGCCAATTCAATTAAGGAAATCAGGCTTTTTCTTTCCTTATCAGTGACGTCAAAAAAAGAGCTGACATGACGTAATGGAATAATGACCGAATGTCCTTTAGAAAGAGGATGAGCTTCGGGCAAAATCGCACCAAAATCATTTTGATGAATCACATCATATTCATCAAATTCACAATAAGGGCAATGTTTCTCAGTCATGATTCCATCCTCTCTTTCATTTTCATCGTTTTATAGGCTGCAAATTTTATAAGGTTCTTTCAAGTAAGCCATACATTGCATTTAGGCTTTGCTGCTCGGCTTGTGGATTGTAACCTAAATCAACGCCGTTAGCTTTGGCGCGCTCATCGGCTAAAGGATTACTAAAACCATGCTTGGCATTTTCTAAAATAATCACTTCATAATTGACATCGGCATGATCCATTTCAGCTTTAAATTTAGCGACATCATCTAGGGTCACCATGCTGTCTTGTTCACCATGTAACACTAAAATCTCAGCTTGAATTTTACCTTGTTCAGCAGGTGCCTTAGGACTTAATGTACCATGAAATGACGCTACTGCTTTTAAATCTGCGCCCGAACGCGCCAGATCCAGTACCACTTTACCGCCATAACAAAACCCAATAGCAGCGAGTTGCTCTGGATTGACTTCAGGTTGCTGAGCCAAAGTTTCTAAACCCGCTGATGCACGTGTCACAATGGTGTCTGCATCCTGAAAAGTTTGTGTCATCCACTCATTGGCCTGTGAAGCTTGATCTGTGACTTTTTTATCACCATACATATCAATAGCCAAAGCGGCATAGCCATGTTCTGCCAGTTCACGCGCGCGTTGTAAGGTATATTCGGTTCGTCCCCACCATTCTGGTGCAACAATGACCCCCGCCACAGGTGTTTCACTTACAGGTGCGGCAAAATAACCAATCAAATTTGAGCCGTCTTTTGCGGTGTAGTGAATTTCACGTGTTTTGATGGTCGATGTCATGTGCTAAATCCTGTTATCAAACTGAAATTAAAAATGATTAAATCATAAAAAATGCAGTGATATGCATATTCAATGTAATCAATTCATTTATAAATGTGAGAATTTATGTAGGGTTGCACATTCTATGTTCATTCGATCAACTGCTAGCGACACAGATCGGACAAAACAAAACCCCATTAGATGAGCATCTAATGAGGTTCGTTATTTATTTCAGAAGAATCTCGGATTCTTTTTAAAATAGAGCTTAAAACCAAGTGATTGGTGAGCTTATAGTTAAGCCCGACCTCGTGAAATAAAGCCAATAATGGCCAAAATCACTGCAACCACCAAGAGGATGACTGCAAAGTCTTTAGACAAACCTGCAACTCCACCGAAACCTAATAAGCTTGCAATCAATGCAATCACAGCAAAGATAATCGCCCAACGAAACATAGTTCTAATCTCCTTATATTTATCGTTCCTTAAATATAGAACCTTAGCTGCAAAAGCTATGTGTTGTTTATGTGTGCAATCTGTATATTGTCTTTAATATTCAATTAATTGAGTTACATAAACCACATAAAGGATGAACATTAGAAACAGTGTTATAATGTGTATTCGCTGTTAAGTGACCTGATTTATGAACACTGAAATCCGTCCATTTTTCTGGAAACATTATTCGCTAGAACAACTCAATCAAACAGAGTGGGAAGCTTTGTGTGATGGATGCGGATTATGCTGCCTGATTAAACTTGAGGATGAAGACACCGAAGAAATCGCCTACACCAAAGTAGCGTGTAAGTTGCTGGATTGCCAAACGGCACGGTGTTCAGACTATGCCAATCGGCATCAGTTCGTTCCAGATTGTATTCAACTAACTCCTGAAAAATTACAAAGCATAGGTTGGCTGCCTTCAAGTTGTGCTTATCGACGTTTAAATGAAGGTAAAAATTTACCATCATGGCATTATTTAAATACAGGTTCGCGCCAAAGTGTCATTAAGGCTCGTAAATCGGCCGCGGGTCGGTGTCTGTCTGAAGTCGATGTATCAGAGGACGATATTGAAGATTATATCGTCCGCTGGATTCGCTAACAAATTGGTTAAAAGTTAAAAGAGGTTTAATGCGAGTGCGATAACTGATTTTGCTGTTGCTCACGGCGTTCTCGCTGTGACTTTTTGATAATGCTCCAGCCTGCACTCAATCCTAGGCCTGCCATCAATAAGGCCACAATCAAATCAGGCAAAACGCTTTGTGTTCCAAATACACCCAATGCCGCAATCATCACCGCAATATTCCCAATGGCATCATTACGGCTACATAACCAGACCGATTGCATGTTGGCATCACCCTCACGGAACGCAAATAACACCACTGCACTGATGATATTGGCGACCAATGCCATCACGCCAATAATGCCCATGGTGATTGCTTCAGGTGGAACACCATGCAGATATGACCAGACCACTTTTCCTAAAATAATCAGCGCAAATACGCTCATGGTGAGGCCTTTAAATAACGCAACCGTCGCGCGCCAATACAGACTTAACCCTAGCGCCAGCAATGAAATCAGGTAATTAATCGAATCTCCGAAAAAATCCAGTGCATCTGCCCAAAGAGAAGTCGAACCGGCCTGCATACCCCCAAATATTTCAATCAGAAACATGCCCAAATTTAAAATCAGGGCAATCCATAATGCGATTTTAAACTTATTGCTTTTAACTTTAGGGATATCTTCGTGATCACAGTTACAGCATGCCATTTGCAATTTCCTCGACTTTGGATAAGCTGATTAGAAAGTCTGGAGTCGCTCTAGGGTCAAGTCTTATGATGAAATATTTGATTGGTGAATTGGCAAAAAAGTCTCAGGTTGCGGTCGATACCATTCGTTTTTATGAAAAACGCGGTTTACTTCAGCCCGCAAAACGAGCAGAAAACAATTATCGTTATTATGATGACGAGGCATTGGATCAACTGATTTTTATTCGGCATTGTCGTGAATTGGGCATGTCTTTACATGAGATTGAAGACCTTAATGAATTACGCAAAGATCCTCAGCAGCAATGTAAAGTCGTGGATCAAGCCATTGAACAACATCTTGGGCATATTAACCATAAAATTCAACAATTTGAAAAATTCAAAATACAGCTTGAACAGTTACGTGCACGTTGCCAGTCGAATAGCAATATTGATGATTGTAAAATTATTGAAACGCTGAAACAGCATGATCACTTAGGCTGACTTTGAAACATCATGTAATTATTTGAAATATATACTAAAACAAAAATACATTTTTCAAATATATATTTCTGATCTGCTCTTTAACATAGCAATAGAACAGAGAATAAACCGAGGATTGCCAAGATGACGATGCCATTTGCCACGTCGCTCGTTTGTAGTAGTTTCATTTTATTAACCGCTTGTAGCTCCAACAATACTCATTCACAGGAACAACAATCAAGCTCAAAGCAGACGCAAACAGCAAATCAGCCG
The DNA here is from genome assembly GCF_000581715.1 of Acinetobacter sp. 479375. Taxonomy (NCBI): domain Bacteria; kingdom Pseudomonadati; phylum Pseudomonadota; class Gammaproteobacteria; order Moraxellales; family Moraxellaceae; genus Acinetobacter; species Acinetobacter sp. 479375. Next base: position 28,033 of record NZ_JEZN01000023.1, read on the forward strand.
ATAGCGATTCAGCAGAGTTTTAAAACGCAACAGATTGCTAACTTTGATGAGCCGTGGGCATTGGCTCAGCTTCCTGATGGACGGCTCTTGGTCACTGAACGTCAGGGGGTACTGAAAATTTTTGATCCGACCTCCAAACAAATGCTGCAAGTTTCAGGGGTTCCCAAAGTCCGTTATGGCGGTCAGGGTGGTTTGGGGGATGTGATTTTGCATCCTCAATTTAGCCAAAATCACTGGATTTATCTGAGTTATGCCGAAGCAGGTCAAGGTGGGCAAGGCGCTGTGGTTATTCGTGCCAAACTGGATTTAAACAGTCCGAATCAGCCAAAGTTGATGGAGATAGAAAAAATTTGGCAGCAAGTCCCCAAAGTCTCTGGTCAGGGACATTATGCGCATCGTTTGGCTTTCGATCGAGAGGGTAAACTCTGGATTAGTTCTGGTGAACGCCAAAAATTTGATCCTGCACAAGACATGCAGTCCAATTTGGGTAAAATCGTGCGTTTAAATGACGATGGACGTCCTGCGGCGGGAAATCCATTTGCAGCTCAGGGTGGTGTCGCAGCACAAATCTGGTCATTAGGTCATCGTAATCCTTTGGGGATGGCATTTGATGAACATGGTCAGCTCTGGGTGGTGGAAATGGGGCCAAAAGGGGGCGATGAACTCAATCGGATTGTCAAAGGTGCGAATTATGGATATCCCGTGGTTTCCAATGGCGATCATTATTCAGGTTTGCCAATACCTGACCATGCCACCCGACCTGAATTTAAGGCACCAGAGATCAGTTGGACGCCTGTGATTTCTCCATCAAGTATGATTATCTATCAGGATGATCAATTTCCTGCATGGAAAGGTAAAGCCTTGATCGGAGGATTATCTTCAGAATCCATTACGGTGGTGGATTTGAAATCGCAACCTATACAGGAAGTTCAACGTTTAGACATGAAGCAACGAATTCGTGGACTTTTACAGGCGCAAGATGGTTCAATCTGGGTAATTGAAGATGGTGCAAATGCCAGACTATTGAAACTCAAAGCTCATTAGATTTTTGAGTAATCATTGAAGTTTTTAAAGTGAATAGAGAAAGAACCATGTTGTCGTTACTACAGCGATCCCGCTATAGCCATAAGCCATTATGGTCTAAAAAATCATTATGTCTGATGGGTCTTTTGGCCTGTAGTGCACCGCTAGATGCCAAAGACTTGTCTGAGCAGCAAGTGAAAGCAGTGATTGATCAACAGTTTAAGCCATTGTTAGCGCAGTACAATATTCCTGGACTTGCAGTTGGCGTGAGCCTGAATGGACAACATTATTTTGTCAATTATGGTGTGGCATCCAAACAAACACAGCAAGCGGTCAGTTCCCATACTTTATTTGAATTGGGCTCGGTCAGTAAGATCTTTAATGCCACTTTAGCCGGCTATGCTCAGGCAACAGGCAAACTTTCTCTTGACGATCATCCTGCCCAATATTTTCCAGCGTTAAAAAATACAGCAGTCAATAACGCGACTTTACTCAATCTGGGAACTTATACCGCAGGCGGTTTTCCGCTTCAGTTTCCAGATCAAGTGACCGAGCAACAGGACATGTTAAAATATTTCCAGACATGGCAACCGAAAAACACGATCGGCACACAACGGCAGTATTCCAACCCGAGTATTGGGCTGATGGGCTATGTCACTGCTTTGGCGATGGAAAAACCCTATACTGAACTGTTGGAGAAAATGCTATTTCCTGCATTGGGTCTCAACGAGAGTTTTATTGATGTCCCTGAACAGCAGATGACTCAATATGCTTGGGGATATAAAGGACAGCAAGCCATGCGGGTGTCTGCGGGGATGTTCGATGCAGAAGCGTATGGCGTAAAAAGTAGTAGTGCAGATCTGTTGAAATTTCTGGATGCACAAATCAACCCACAACAACTCAAACAACCATTACGTAAAGCGATTGAAAATACCCATGTGGGTTATTTTAAAGTAGGGGCAATGACGCAAGGCTTAGGTTGGGAGCAATATTCTTATCCAATAAAGCTAGATACTTTGCTAGAGGGAAATTCCAAGCAAATGGCATTTGAAAGTCATGCAGTGATCCCGATCAAACAGCCGAAGCTTGCTGATCCTGCGACTTTTTTTAATAAAACGGGTGCAACCAATGGTTTTGGCGCTTATGTTGCGTTTATTCCCCAGCAGAAAATTGGCATGGTGATGTTGGCCAATACCAACTTTCCCAATGAAGAACGGATTAAGGTCAGCTATCGTGTGATGCAACAATTGCTTCAGAGCAATAGTGCGCAATAGAATGTCGCTTTGATTGCAGAATCAAATTGTAGATTTGATCCAGACACAATAGACTACAGTAAAAGATTACACAGCTATTGATGATGTCAGATACGCATATTCCACTTCCTGAACGTTTACGTCCACGTGATTTATCCGAAATTATTGGACAGAATCATTTGCTAGGCCAACATGCGCCTTTGCGTCAAATGATCGATCAGGGACATTTGCCTTCGATTATCTTTTGGGGGCCGCCAGGCGTGGGTAAAACCACGATTGCACTGTTACTGGCGCAAGCGGTGGATCGTCCTTTTGTGAGTTTATCTGCACTGAATACGGGGGTGAAAGAGCTACGTGAGATCATCGCGGAAAGTGGTGATTTACTTACGCCAGTGGTATTTATCGATGAAATTCACCGTTTCAATAAATCGCAGCAGGATGCCTTACTGAATGCTGTTGAAAAGGGCAAAATTACGCTCATCGGGGCAACCACAGAAAACCCATCGTTTGAAGTAAATAGTGCCTTACTGTCGCGTTGTCAGGTGTATACGCTGAATTCATTGGATCAAGATGCGATTCAAACTTTGCTGAATAAAGCCATTCAAACTGATTCTTTTTTAAAAGAACGGCATATCCAGATTGAAGAATACGATGCATTGTTTCAATTTGCTGCGGGAGATGCACGTAAAGCACTCAACTTAATTGACCTGATTGCCAGTACCTTTGAAGCAGATGTTGAAAATATTGTGACCAATGCGGTGACGGTTAAAGTTGCACAGCAAAATATCGCGCGCTATGACAAATCGGGCGAGCAACATTACGATATCATCTCGGCATTTATTAAATCCATTCGTGGTAGTGATCCTGATGCGACGTTGTATTGGATGGCTCGAATGTTAAAAGGCGGTGAAGATCCCGTGTTTATTGCACGACGTATGCTGATTGCAGCCTCAGAAGATATTGGTAATTCGAACCCAAATGCCTTGCTGTTGGCAGGTGAATGCTTCCGTTCAGTGCAGGCGGTAGGAATGCCAGAAGCACGTATTATATTGGGTCAATGTGCGGTGTATTTGGCGACCAGTCCGAAAAGTAACAGCACCTATTTAGCCATTAATCGTGCTTTAGAACTTGCAGAAAAAACTGCGAACTTACCTGTGCCCTTACACCTAAGAAATGCGCCAACTAAACTGATGAAACAGCAGGGCTATGGCGTAGATTATCTTTATCCGCATAATTACCCTGAGCATTTTGTCTTGCAGGAATATTTGCCGCCCGAATTAAAAGGGGTCAAACTCTATGAATCGGCACGGAACAAGCGTGAAGTTGAGGGCGAACGCTTGCAACAGCGTCGCTGGCAGCAGGAACAACAGCAGCAATAAGCTGCTGTTTATTCTAGTTCTTCATTGACCTGTCCATAAATTAATAGAGTAAATACCCCAGTACCGCCAATAATATTGCCCAGTGTGGTTGGTAATAAAAATTGAAAAATATACTCTGAAAACGTTGCATGTCCTTTAAATACCCAATAGGCCATTTCTGCTGAACCCACAATCACATGCGTAAAACCGCCTAATGCCATAAGATAGGTAATAAAGAAAATCAGCAGAAATTTATTATTGGCTGAAGGTAAAATCCAGACCAGTGACGCGATCAAAATACCTGCGGGAATTCCCTTAATAATATTTTCAGAGATAGTAAAACTGGCGACATGGTGGGCCAATTGATCAAAGGATTGCATTAAATCTGCATCAAACAGATGTGGATTAAGTAAAAAAAATGCCGCCAGTGCAGTGCCGATGAGATTAGAAATAAACACGATTCCCCATAGACGAAATACAGCTTTTAATTTTTTAAGACTAAAGTTTTTAAATAAAGGAACGACTGTTGCAATGGTATTTTCGGTAAAAAGTTGCATATGTCCTAAAATCACCAGAACAAAACCCACGGTATAGCCCATATTTTCAATCAAAAAAGCCCACTTGGCATCGGGCAAATAGGCATTGAGAAGAGATTTAAAAACAAATGAAAAACTGATGACGATGCCTGCTGTGATACCTGAGAAAATCAGGGCTTTGGTCGGGCGTTCAAGCTCTTCTACTCCATTTTTACGAATAATTTCATAAACCAGTCGAGGCGAAAGTTTTTCATGCTCCTCAATCGCCATTTTTTCACGCCAAGTGAGGGTATTGTCAGTCTCTTTTTCCTGTTCTTTTTCTTCTGCACTCATTTTATTCTCCTCACAATTCAATGCGGTAATGATGGCTTTTGTGGTTATCATCAGGCTATATATTTCTTTTTTAAAAAATAAATGGATGTGAATCCAGAGCATTCATTCAGCTTTTATGTATTTTTTTATAATCAGCCTAAATATGTGATGCTTAATGATTTGCTATCCGCTCTTGATTTTTTGTCAGTAAATTGGCGCATATTTTGAGCTAGACCATATTTTGAATACAATACAGACAGATACAACCAAATAGTTAAAACCGATGAGCAATAAAATTCTCTGTAGTATCAGTCATGCAGAAGGCGGGTCGGATTTGGAACAGTATGAACTTCGCCCATCCAGACCAGATGTGATCGAAGGTATGGCTCAAGATATTAATTTGACAAAATAAAAAACGAGCCAGATGACGGACTCGTTTTTGATCAAACAAGCGGATTTAGATATTGTCTAAATCGATACCTAAACGCGCAGCAACTTCTTCATACGCTTCAACCACACCGCCCAAACCTTGACGGAAGCGGTCTTTATCCAGTTTTTTCTTGGTATCTTTATCCCACAAACGGCAACCATCTGGAGAGAACTCATCACCAAGCACAATACGGTCATGGAACACGCCGAATTCAAGTTTGAAATCGACCAGAATCATATCGCCTGCATCAAATAATGCTTTTAATACATCATTGACTTTGTAGGTCAATTCTTTCATTTTTTCAAGTTGTTCAGCGGTCGCCCAGCCCAGTGCAATTGCCTGAGATTCATTCACCATTGGGTCGCCTAGACCATCATCTTTATAAAACAACTCAAAGGTCGGCGGAGTCAATTGCTTGCCTTCTTCAACACCGAGACGACGGCAAAGTGAACCAGCAGCAAAGTTACGGATCACACATTCCACAGGAATCATATTGAGTTTTTTCACTAACACTTCGTTTGGTGTCAGCAATTTCTCAAAATGTGTTTCGATGCCAGCTTCAGCCAGTTTTTCCATGATAAAGGCGTTAAAACGGTTGTTGACCTTGCCTTTACGATCCAGTTGTTCGATTTTTTCGCCATTAAATGCTGAAGCATCATCACGAAAGACTAAAATCAAATGGTCTGCATCATCTGTTTCATAAACAGATTTGGCTTTACCAGTATAGAGCAAGGTTTGTTTTAACATTGGGGGAACCTTTTTCAAGAAAAAATTGCCTAGAGAATGCCTAGGCTGGCCAATTTTGATAAATCTGATTGAGCACTTCAGTGGCTTTAGCAGGATCGGCAAAGCTATTGTCTGGATTAAATAATGCCAGATTGTGAGTATTGCCCACGCCTGTCAATTTCAACACATAACTTTGTTCGCCAACTTTGATCGTTGCTTCATAACCTGCTTTATTTTCACCCAAAACTTTGTAGTTCAGGCTACTGAGTGTCGCTACGGTATATTGCCAGATGTCTGCGGTTGGCCCACTAATTTGTAATAGTGGGTTTTTATTGCCATCGACAACAAGCTGTGGACGTCCCATTGCCGTAGTACCTTCTGCACTGCTTTCAGCGGCAGTATTTGCTTGAAGGGATTCTGGACGAGGTAGTGCAAATCGTGTTCCCTGCTTATTTTCAAGCTTAGGGGCATTTTCAATTGCAAGCTGATCCACAGTCGGGGCAGGATACAGTGGCGTAAATGGGCGCACAGTTGCATCTGTCGGGAACTGGAGTGGAGCGAGTGTAGTGGTATTCTTATAATCTAAAGAATGATTATTAAAACTACTACAGCCTACTAAACCCATAGCGGCAATAGCAAAAGTTAGTCCAAGTCGTAACTGCATCATAATCTGCTCTTATTGAATAATTCCCGCTGCTTTCAGGGCATTACGGAGTGGTTCGCGATATTGCTGTGCAAGAGGAGTCAAAGGCAGACGAATACCTGTACCAATGAGCCCCATTTCATGTACCGCCCATTTCACAGGAATTGGGTTCGATTCGCAAAATAGATTATTGTGTACATTTGCAACTTTATTGTTAATCGCTTCAGCTTCTGCTGCGTCGCCATGATTGACTGCGGAGGCACAGAGTTCGCTCATAATTTTTGGCGCAACATTGGCAGTCACAGAAATATTGCCTTTTGCACCAGCCAACATGAGTTGCCATGCCGTTTCGTCGTCGCCTGAATAGACTGCAATTTTACCGTCTAAGGCTTTGATTAATTCGCTTCCACGCGCAATATCACCTGTCGCATCTTTGACACCCACGATATTGGCAATATCAGCAAGACGCACCACAGTTTCGTTGAGCATGTCGACGCCTGTACGACCTGGGACATTGTAAAGAATCTGTGGTAGCTCAACGGCTTCAGCAATTGCTTTAAAATGCTGGAATAAACCTTCCTGAGTCGGTTTGTTATAATATGGAGTGACAAGTAAAGCGGCATCAGCCCCAAGCTCTTTGGCTGCTTGAGTCAGTTCAATCGCTTCACGGGTTGAGTTTGCACCTGTTCCCGCAATAATGGGAATGCGTTTATTGGCCACACGAATGATTTCTTTGATCACTTGCGTGTGTTCTTCCATGCTTAATGTCGATGGTTCGCCCGTAGTACCTACAGCAACAATACCATTGGTTCCCTGATGAATATGCCACTCAACCAGCTTTTCGAGGCTCTTCCAATCTACGCTACCATCTTCAAACATTGGGGTGACGAGTGCGACAATTGAGCCTTGAATGGTCTGTGCTTGCTGAGTCATTTTAAAAAAATATCCTATTGTGCCATCCATTGAGATAAAGAACGAAAGATGGATGGTTTTGCAGTCTTTTGATTTAGCGTCTCAACAAAAAAGTGATTTCTGTTGAATGACTATTATGCAAATTATGACTGATCAGACGCATAAGAACAATATGCTTTAGTCAAAGCAGTCAAAACTTTATCTACTAGACACACATTTAAGCCATATATGCGAGATCATTATGCGGTTTTGCCAATCATAAAAGTCGAATACGTGATGCAATGAACGCTTTATTTTAGTCACAGAGTTCTTATAAGATGCTGACAACCCCAGCATTCATGATGCTGTTTGATAGAAGGAGTAAAGCAATGAAACAGGGAAAAAATAGTGCTTTGATTGTGGTTGATGTTCAAAATGGTTTTACCCCCGGTGGACATTTGGCAGTGGCACATGCCGATCAGATTATTCCTTGTATTAATCGTTTGGCTCAAGTTTTTGACAATGTCATTTTGACTCAGGACTGGCATCCTGCTGATCATATTTCTTTTGCTGAGAACCATACAGGTAAACAGCCGTTTGATCATATTGAATTGTCTTATGGGACGCAGGTACTTTGGCCATCGCATTGTGTACAAGGAACACATGATGCCGAATTACATCCTGATCTGGATATTCCGTCGGCACAGTTGATTATCCGTAAAGGATTCCATTCAGATATTGATAGTTATTCGGCATTTATGGAAGCAGATCGAGTGACTTCTACAGGACTTGCTGGATATTTAAAAGAGCGTGGCATTGATACGGTTTATATCACAGGTATTGCAACCGATTTTTGTGTGGCATGGACAGCTATGGATGCCAAACAAGCAGGATTTGAAAGTTATGTGGTGGTCGATGCCTGTAAAGCCATTGATTTAAATGGTTCATTGCAGCAGGCGTGGCAGCAAATGCTAAGTTGCGGCGTTAAACGAATGACCTCATCGCAGTTATTGGGCAATTAATCATTTCGACGTATATTCGATAAAAGATCAGGATATTGCTATGCCATTATTATTGCGACTGACACAGTTGATGCAAAAGACTTTTGCACTTTGGGTCATCGTATTTTCAGCGATCGCGTTGTGGCAACCTAGCTATTTTGTCTGGCTCACGGCTTATATTCCGTGGATACTCGGCATTATTATGCTGGGTATGGGCATGACCATCAGCATCGCTGATTTTCGCGCTGTACTTCAATATCCAAGAGCCGTATTAATTGGTGTGGTGGCTCATTTTGTCGTGATGCCAAGTCTTGCCTTTATCTTATGTCAGCTCTTTCAACTTCCACCAGAAATTGCCATTGGTGTAATTTTAGTCGGTTGTTGTCCGGGTGGAACCGCTTCCAATGTCATTACTTATATGGCCAAAGGCAATACTGCGCTTTCGGTGGCTTGTACGTCAGTATCGACTTTATTGGCACCGATTTTAACGCCGTCGATCTTTTATCTGTTAGCCAGTCAATGGATTCATATCAATGTCAGTTCGATGTTTATTTCGATCTTACAGGTGGTGATTGTGCCGATTATTTTAGGCATTATCATCCGTCATTATTTTGCCCGACAAGTGGATGCTTATATTCGGGTCATGCCTTTGGTTTCAGTCGTTGCGATTGTGTTGATTGTGGCGGCGATTATTGGGGCGAGTAAGGCATCAATCTTACAATCTGGACTATTAATACTCGCTGTCGTAATGCTCCATAACGGCTTGGGTTTCTTGATCGGTTATTGGGCAAGTCGCTGGCTAAAACTTTCACATTATGACAGTAAAGCCATTTCCATTGAGGTCGGTATGCAAAATTCGGGTTTAGGCGTGGCTTTGGCTGCTGTACATTTTGCAGCTTCTCCAATCACCGCTGTACCGAGTGCTATTTTTAGCTTATGGCATAATATTTCTGGTGCTGCGCTAGCGACTTATTGGGCGCGACAAGAAGATCAGAAACTCAAATGATTTCAGTACTTAGATTGAGACTCTGAAGTAGTGCGTCTATCTCACCGCATTGAACTATTGATTGAAGCTGAATTCTTGAACAGGTCAGTTGAAGGCATCAAACAAAGGATGCCTTCACTATAAAAAAGTTAAGCGTCTCTGAGTACATCGCGAATCGATGGATCTTTATCAAAGACTGATTTTGCATACGGACATAAAGGAATAATTTTAATCTGATTGTTTCGGGCAAAATCGACCACAGCATCTAAAAGCTTACGGCCTACACCTTGCCCACGATAGTCATCTGCGACATCGGTATGATCAATAATAAATAGTTTTTCACCTGCCCATGTATAGACCATTTCGCCTGCAAGCTTGTCATGATCATACATTTCAAATGCGCCATGCTTACCATCATCTTTTTGTTGAATATTCAAAGTAAGGCTCCTGAGATCATAGAAATATAAAAAGGAATTAAACCTACGCTTTGATTGTGTCAGTATTTCAACTAAAAGTGAGTTGGATTTTGTTATAGTCAGCATCTTTATTAACACAAATCCACTGATTTTTTATGCAGAAATTCTTTTTAAAAGGCAAAAAAAAGACCTATATACCAATTATCGGTATATAGGCTTAAAAAGTAGCATTTGATTAAGGGTTTAGGACAAATGCTACTGGCGGTTACGAAACACAAAGATGGAGGTCTTTAGGTTTCAGGATCATTTTAAGAAGAATAACCAAGTGTTTCTTGCCAAAAAAAACAGTGATTTTTACCATTTTAAACAGCGCAGGGTTTGGGGAATAATAAACAAAAAAATTTAGGTATATAAAACAAGGGAATAGATAAATTTATTGGTTTTTTGAAAAATTTAAAATAAATGCCGTGCTTAGATTTTTTTTGTTTAGATGAGCTAAATAAAGCCAGACTAAAACAGTCGGTATTTTATCGCCTTTAAATCAATTAGCATAAGTACAAGTATGACTCGATAAGGCTTTGTTGCACAAATAGACGAAAGGTAGAGTTGTTCTAATCTTCAGATATTTATGCAACAGCCACCGTTTTAGCTGTACCAAGTTGAGTAAATTTATTCAAAATATCGACTCTTATTTGCAAGTCAACCACCTGACGATTAAAGCATCGACTAGATACACCTTGTCCAAGTCGTTTCAAGGCAAACATTTTAGCCTCTATTCGGGATCGTCGATGATAACCAATATCTCGTTTCCACTGCTTTTGACCCTTGTCCCAACAGCCTTGTACTGCATGATTTCTTGCTTTACCAATTTCATTTT
>NZ_JEZN01000024.1:0-38022 GCF_000581715.1 Acinetobacter sp. 479375
CAGAAAATGAAATTGGTAAAGCAAGAAATCATGCAGTACAAGGCTGTTGGGACAAGGGTCAAAAGCAGTGGAAACGAGATATTGGTTATCATCGACGATCCCGAATAGAGGCTAAAATGTTTGCCTTGAAACGACTTGGACAAGGTGTATCTAGTCGATGCTTTAATCGTCAGGTGGTTGACTTGCAAATAAGAGTCGATATTTTGAATAAATTTACTCAACTTGGTACAGCTAAAACGGTGGCTGTTGCATAAATATCTGAAGATTAGAACAACTCTACCTTTCGTCTATTTGTGCAACAAAGCCTATAAGTTGTACCATTCGTTGCCTGTGTTTTCAAATAACCACTTAGACTATTAATACCATTCGGAGTGCCATTATTATCTCCAAAAGTTAAAAGCCCAACAATATCTTCAGCACTCAAGCGAAAACCTGCAATCGACCGAGTTGATGCAGAATTAGGATTCTTAATCGCGAATTGAATAAAAGGATTAGTTAAAACAGCCGAGGAGCCTGCACGTCCTTCACGAGTATCAGCATTGCCACTCAGGCTCATATTATCAATATCAATATCACACCCCCCAGCTCCATTCATACCACCACACCCAAGCTGTAATTTCTTAATATTGGCATTAAGTTCAACTGTTGCTTCCATACCCAACTTATAAAATCCGACATTGGTATTATTTGCATCTGTGTTTCCACTTGCACCTGGCGCAATATAAGACAGATTAAATAACGCTTGCCCTGTTTGTTCAGATAATTCTTTATCCGTCAAATTTGTTAGACCATTAGCACTGCTATATGAACTTAATAATGCAAAAGACATCGCTAGATATAGTTTCTTAAATTCCATTTAATTCATCCTTCTTAGTTAAATGTAAATGCACCATCTCGTGGTGTAATTTTCATTTCACTATTTAAACGTCCGCCAGTAATGGCCATTTCGCCTAAACGTTGCGCACTTCCCACACCAGTAACCACTCCATTGCTATCTTTAATACTTGGATAAAAATTAACATCTCTTACACGGAAAACTTCAGCAGCAGTTTTATTCGGATTAAAGTTAAAACCCAAATTAAAACCAACGTTATTACTATTCACAACTATTTTATTATCAAATGCGACAGTACCGACAATGTTATCTAATCCCATCGTTGAACCATCTATAGGATCGACAATTTGAATCGAATTATTTTTTGTCCCATCTAGCTCGAAAAGACCGATAAAGTTAAGTGCATTTTTGCCTTCTTTTGGTGTTTTATCACTGTTGTAATCATTGAGACGATCCAATGAAAGAGGAATAATTGAAAAATTCGCTTGTCCTGCTAATCGTAGTTTAATTGCAGCTAATACATCATAGTTTTTGGTAAAACTATCTGAAGCAGCATAACATCCTCCGCTCGTTGGACAAGTCTTATATTTAGCTCCTGGTAAATAACCAGCAGCGAGTTGTGCTGACATGGCCATAAGTAGTTTAGGCATACTGACATTAATTCGACCATTTTCAAAACCCATACTCCCCGTACCATTCAGCAACATGTCAATATTACGAAGACCGACGTAATAATCGGTTGGATTGTTATTATCATTGGCATTTTGCCCACCATCAATTAAAAGAATTGAAGTAGATTTTGAACCCGCAGGAGTACCATCACTGCCATCATTCACCCCTTGCGTACTAATCGAACCACTAAAACCAATTCTTTCAGAACCACTCACTGCCGTTTTCTGAATAACACCATTATTATAAGCAACCAAGTAATCGCCGCTAGCAGATCCATTACTCAAACGTGGACTAAATGCAAAATTAGCATTTAAATTATAAATAGGTAATCCCAAACCCCATTTAGTTGTCGTAGATACTGGACTTACTACGCCATTGGCATCTGTATAAATAAATTGACCTCGACGAGACAAGGCTGAAAAATTCATCCCTCGTATTGCCAACACCGTATAAGGAGTATTATTAGTTGAGAGTGTTTGGATGTAGTCATTTGTGTTGACTAATCGATTCGCATCAACTGAGTTACCTAAATATGTTGAAGTCAGTGCTGTATTGGTAGGTAATGTAATTTGATTGGCATTAACTAAATTAAAATAGATACCATCCATGCTTAAACCAGCATGATCACTATTTAGTGCGACTCCAGAAGTTGTTTCTGTACCTATGATATTTTTACGTGTCAACAATGGAGTAATATTGGCGAATCTTAATCCGTAGGTCTGATTACCTGCTCCACCTAACTCCAAACTTGTTGCCTCAACTCCTGACAAATTGTCGCGATCACTTGTAAATTCACCATTTAGACGAAATGCAAGACCAGTATCGCCTGCAATTGAGTTACCATTTGTCACACCTAAAATAGTCGATTCAGTATCTTTAGTACCGCGTAACTGCAATACCCCATTGATCATACGACCATTGGCGCCTGCGCGTATTACTCCTTTTGCAGAGTTTGCACTTATCATTGTTTCATTACTTGCTACATTGGGTTGCAGCATAAACTCTAGATTCAATCCAGATTTACCATTTACATCTCTTTTAAAATCAACATAACCAATATCAGTGGCACCGCTTCCGGCAACAGGATTTGTTCTTAAAACTAAACCCTCTGTCGGGTCAACATACATATAACCTTTGGCACCAAAATTAAAATTAAAATCATTCATTACAAGTGCATTATAAGTTGAACTATCTTGTTTTTGACTTAAACCAATATCCAGACCTTTAATACCCAAATCCAATGAAGAAAATCCCGTTTTACTAAATAGGCCATCAGCAGTCGTTATGTGCATCGTTATCGGAGTATTCGCAGTATTTTGAATACTTAATTTTCCAAATGAAGCTGCATTCGTACAGGTACTAATCGAATCCGATGTTTTACATAAAGTAAATTTATCAGCTAGAATCGTCCCTAAATTCGCAGCAATGTCTAAATCCAGTCCTGTTTTACTCCCACTTGCCAAACTACCTGCATTCATTTTTACAGTCACATTTGACTGATTTGCATTGGCTGTTGTTATTTTCACACCAGTCAAACTTGCTCTTAAACTATCCTGAGCATTTTCTGTTGCGGAACTTCCAGTTTTATCATCCCAATAAAGCTGATCAAAACCAACTGAACCATAACTAACCTCAGCTACAATTCCATCCTGCCCATCCACTGCCCGCATATCGCTATCGTTCATTGCCTGCATGGCATAACTATTTTGCATAGAAAATAAAATGCTACAGCTAAGAGCACTTAAAATAAATTTTTTTTGATTATTCAGTTTAGCCGTCATTTTCAAACTCCCTTTTTATTTTACTTAACAGCGTGGATGAGTTGAATCACAACTAAAAATCATGACTTTACCATTTAATGCGAGATTTCCATTCATCATTAAACCTGTAAAACCAGTTTCTTTACCCTTGTCAAAGCCGTCTATTGTATATTTACCATCCGTATATCCTGTACCTGTAGTTGCCGCGAGATATCCAGGTATGTTTTCAGAGCCTTCATTAGCGACCGTATCCGTTTCAATCGACATTGCATTAAAACCTAGATTACGTATGAGAATGGGTTTGTCTTTACGCGCACTAAGTTGAATGGCCGGTTTTAATACATTGGCTGTATCTGCTTTATTTCTATAGGTTAAATCAGCACCATCCAAACCTAGAAGCTGGATATTGATTGTTCCCTGAATCCCTTTAAATACTAACCATTGTTTTTGATTATTTGTATTTAATCGATTATTAAAAGCTACGGCTAAACGACAATAGGCAGGATCAGAACAAACGGATGAATCTAATTGGTAATCTGAAGTCTGATTCAAAGATAAATTAAGTGAAATATCAGCTCCAGCCTGTCCAGTAATATGACTCAGATCTTCAGAATTAATTTCTTTTAATCCCGCATTTGCATAAAATGTAATGAATATAGAAGCAAATAGAATAAATGATAGTTTTTTCATTTTTTAGCTCCTATAGTCCTTTCGTTGTTATTTTCATATGTTGAATAAGCAAACCATCAATTGCAGCAGATCCAAAGTTATTCGAAGGTGCTGATTGTTGTACGATTGCATTTGTTGGCATACCTGCCACACCATTGGTAGAAACTACCTGAGGGGTTGAGATTGTTGTTCTATCGACATTATACCAACCAGTACCAGAGGTAGGATAAGTACCCCAAGCTTGCCAAGCATCTGTACGCTTATCACTACTACTACTACATGATCCATACCAAGTATAACTATCACAGGTATTTTTTAATTCCGTGGTCCAACGCCTACCTTGTGATTGAACTTGTTGCACAGTTTTATTATAAATACCTGTTCCATCAACAGTTGCACCAAAGGAAATACCAACCGCACCAATATCAGATGATGCTGTAAGAAGATTATTTGTTGCATCATAATTTGTTGAGCCGATCGTAATACTACTATGTGTGGCATTAGCACCCTGATAAGTCACTCCACCAAGGGTTGTTTCACTTCCACACTGATAAATATTACAAGTAGAACCGCTATAGCTCACTCCAGAATCACCCGTATCTCCTGCATAACGAGTATACACTTTAGAATAAATATCTTGTTTATTTGGAATACGAGCTATTTCTAAAACAATATTTTTACCATCACTTGCAACACCCAAAGTCACTGGCTGATATAAATTTCCCAACACCAAGTTTGCATTGACGTTATATAAAAATAGTCCTTCTGAATCGTCAAAAATCGGTATAGTAGAAGAACTATCTAATGCTGGTGTTGTTGTTAACCCCTGTTCAAAATTTGTTTTTTCTCTGGTACTCAGCCTTAAAACATTGGTTAAAATAGGAGCTTTCCAAGTTGTCGTCGTTGTATCCGTACGCTGAATTACTCTCTCTTGAGTGGTACATCTGCCATTTGCAAAACTTGTCAAATTCGCATCACAACCAGAGTTTGGATTAGGAGTAGCAGAACCAGAAACTGGATATAATAGATTTGTAGTTTCACCACCTTTAGTAGTGGTAGATGTAGCAGTACCTCTTAAAGTTGAGCTATCACCTGTGTTTAGTCGAATAACACCTGTCAAACCCAATGTATTATTATAACTAGTACTCATACCACCTGTATTGCTTGCTCCACCAAGCGTTTGAAAAAGTTTAAGGTTAGTTCCATTCAAACTAAAACCATTTAGTATAGCTTGCAATCTTAAACGATTTGCCCTACTGGCATCTGAAGTACTACCGTACATTTGCCCTAATTGGAACTGCGCTGAATTTCCTTCTATCTTACTAGGATCCCGAACTAGAAAATCACCCCACAGTCCTAATTTTAGATTATATGCACCCGCACCTAACTGATCTGTAGTGGGTAAAGTTTTATTATATAAAGGAGCTTCTATAGATAAATAACTAATATCCCCCTTACCAGAATCAGTTGGCGAAGTTGCAGAAAAGTTTGGAACATCTTTTGCTGTAGCAACTTTTATAATCCATGGATTCTCAGCAGTCCCCCAACTTACAATATCTTTACCAAATCGCGTATTCCAGTCAGAGGAGGTAATTGCTGAGCTTTTAGAATTGTTCGCTTGAGATAAGGCAAGACCGTATAGGTAAATATCAGCTTTACCTACCGCATAGTCACTAGAATTTACATCATTATCTTTATTTGTATCTTGAGAAGTTGTCGTTAATGGCCCTACAGGAATAACATGAATATAACCTGCACCTTCTCTATTATCAGCACCATTAAACTGGAATGAAAAATTTTGCGGAAGAATTGCAATCCCCTCACCTGTCGTTTCACTTAATTTTTCATCAGAAATTTCTTGCAGAGCAAAACAGGATTGACTTAAAAATAAGCCAATTACGCTCGCTAAAACGGTTTTTTTTAAATTTACCGTATAAGTCATTGCCGTCATCATGACCATCCTTTTATACGATGCTCCGCATCATATTTCTTTTTCTATCAATCCTTTATCTTAAGCAGTCAATACTTAAGCGTAAATTTTGGCACTTTTTGCCAATCATTACTCAATTTCTATTATGCGTATTAATTACGCAAATGCAAAAAAAAACATGTAAAAAAAAACTTTTCCGATAAACGAAAAAACGGCCCTTTCAGACCGTTGATTAAAACACTTTTTAGATCAATTCGTTATCAAGCTTTAGGCAACGTCACACCCACTTGACCCTGATATTTACCACCACGGTCTTTATAAGACGTTTCACACACTTCATCACTTTCAAAAAATAGCATTTGTGCCACGCCTTCCCCTGCATAAATACGCGCAGGTAGATTGGTGGTATTAGAAAATTCCAATGTCACATGACCTTCCCACTCTGGTTCTAGCGGAGTGACATTGACGATAATACCGCAACGAGCATAGGTCGATTTACCTAAACAAATCGTAAGGACATTACGCGGAATACGAAAATATTCCACTGTCCGAGCCAATGCAAAGGAGTTTGGTGGAATAATGCAAACATCGGACTCGATATCAATGAAGCTTTTTTCATCGAAGTTTTTAGGGTCAACAATTGCAGAATGAACATTGGTAAACACTTTAAACTCTGGAGCGCAGCGCACGTCATAACCATAGCTGGATACGCCATACGAAATCAGTTTTTCACCTTGCGGGTTGAAGCGAACCTGATTTTCTGCATACGGTTCAATCATGCCGTATTTTTCGCTCATCTCGCGAATCCAGCGATCAGACTTAATTGCCATTGTGATATCCCAATACTCAAGATTTTACTGTTCGCTACTTTAACGTAATTCATTCCCAATGAAAATCATTCAATGAAATGAAGGTATTTTTTTGATGCACAATTTAGAACTTTAAAATTGCAGAATAACTTAGCGGAATAGAAAAACTCACCAAAACCAAAGATGCAGTCCGTTGTAAATTACAGGCATTTAACCAATGAATTTTATTTGAAGCCAAGACAGAACCAAGAAAAATCCAAAAAACAGCAATTGGAAGGATCAAACACAAAAAACTCAAAATATGCACGATGTAAATTTGCATATTCATCCATGCACTTTCAGGGAAAATAGCAGAAGCAAATAACAACGCCTTCGGATTTAACAAAGTCGCGCAGAATAATTCACGTGGGCGAATGGTTGGCTGATTTAAATTAATTTCAAGATCAGCGGTTCGCCATAATTTGACTGCCAAATACAAAATATAAAATGCACTGAGAAGCTTTAATATGGTGGGCAAAAGCGCAAATGTTTTGGAGACATGATCAATCATCATGCCCCATGTACTAATCGCAATCACATAGCCAATCGCTTCGGCTGGAATCAATTTAAGCGAACGACGAACCCCCATCTGGATACCAGATGAAGCCAATAGCGTATTGGTAGGGCCGGGAGTCAGAAGTAATGCAGTCACAAGACCAACAAAAAGCAATGAAATCATAAAATGACCTCACTAAGTAATCTTGCAAGACTAATCCAAACCATTTAAAGAAGCAAAACAAACTTTACAAAGCCTTTTAAAAAACAATAAGAGATTTGTAAAAAAGATTGTAGAATCACATAATTAATTGATTAGACTGCATAGTCAGCATTTTTACTGCTCATTCCATATGCTTTTTTAGTAACACAACAATAATATAAGAAAATGATAAATATTCATTTATTTTATTGATTTAAAAGCAACATAAACACCTATAAGATATATGGAATTGACTTCAATCAACGAAAGGCGTAATTTATAAAGATCAACCCGTAGTGTTTTCTTTTTAACCCAAGTTTAAATCCATTTTAAGCTTTCGCTAAGTTTTCACTTTCACTATGCCTGAGTACAGGCGTTTTATGATCGATCTAGTTCTTTGATTTATAAGACATACTCAGACAATACTCTCCGAACATCAGTCTATGGCAAAGCAATTTTTTCAATCCTGGCTTCCTTCTCCACAGAAAGTCTCCAGTCTGAAATTTATGCGGATTTTTGGGCAAAGAACCTTAAATCCAGTGCTTTGGTATGTCAATCGAAAATCCATCGCAAAGGCTGTATTCATCGGTACTTTCTTCGGGTTACTGCCTATTCCATTTCATAGCATTTTCATTGTCGCAGCGATTCTATTTTTTGAAGTCAATTTACCTGTAGGTCTTGCTTTAGCATGGTTGAGTAATCCATTCACTCTCGTTCCTATTTTATATATTGGCTTCTGGATTGGCACTCAAATTTTTCATGTGCACATGATTAACAAAGAAATGATGCTGGGTGTCTTGCATCAAATTTGTAATTGGGTCAAACACTTGGGTCATGGTCATATTGATTTGAGTCTTGCCAAAATATTAATGTCTGGCTTAATCATTGAAGCTTTCGTGGTTGCCTTAGTTTTATATCTGCTTACCGAAATTTTCTGGCGTTTCAGCATTTACCGTCATTGGAAAAAACGTAAGGCAAATCAGTTAAATACCACCCTACCCAACGTGCATAGAAAAACCACGCCTTAATCTTTTAATTGTTCACTCATATACTGTTCAGCAACTTCAAGTACAAAATCCTGACACGCTTCACCCGTTCCAGCATCGTACGTACCACCATTGGTAATGTTATTGGAGACCACTCGAATCCCAATAAAGGGAACATTAAACTGGCTAGCAATTTGTGCTACAGAGGCAGCTTCCATTTCTTCGACTGATGTCCCATAGTTTTGGTAAAAGAAATGAATGCGATCAAGTTCATTGTTCCAGACGTCTGCTGAACCGATTGTTCCCTCAACGACTTTGCCTTTTTGATAAAGATGTTGTGTACGGTGCGCCGCTGCCAGCAATTTTGAATCTGCTTCAAATTTACGAATTGCAATCGGTTCTGGATCGGTTTCATCCTCAGGCAATACATCAAAGGCTTCAACCCACTCAAGCGAGTTTGATCCCGCACCCACTGCTTTGGAAGGTGTTTTAAACGCGCCAATATTGGTTGCATACTTACCTAATATAATGTCATACACATTGAGGTTAGGATCATGTCCCCCTGAGGTTCCCTGATTAATGATCGCGATAGGTTTATAGCGTTCAATCGCAATCGCAGTGGCAGCCGCAGAATTACTCATCCCCATGCGCGTTTTGGAAATAATCATTGGATAACCATGATAAGTCCCTTTCCAGAATTTCCAGCCCCCAATCGTTTCAATTGAAACTTGATCCAGTTTAGAGGCCATGCGTTCAGATTCGACAGGTAATGCACCTTGAATCACGATAGGTTGCAGTTTTAATTTTTGATCTTGATTATTTTGAGTCACTGCCGATGAACCCTCATTATTGCATGCACTAAGCATAATGCAGACTGAAAATGTTGCGATAGCCAATACTGATTTAAATTGCATATTTCACTCAAATATTCTTATTAAATAACAATTGAATCATTAGCAATTGACATGCCAGCTTTGATTTTAATGTTTATATTATTTGTATGTAATAAAAGAAAAAGCCCGATTTTTGATCATTTCGGGCTTTAAAATTATTTAGAAAATTCGTTTATCATCACGCTGACGCTGCGGTTGTTTTTGTAGTTGCTGCCAGACGACATCTGCAATTTGAAGATAACTCTCTGCTGCATCATCCATTGCGATCACACTTGGTTTGCCACTATCGGCATTTTCACGAATTTGCACATTTAAAGGTAAACGACCTAACAATGGAATGTGATATTGCTCTGAAAGTTTATCACCACCGCCTACCCCAAAAATCTGTTCTTCATAGCCACAATTTGAACAAATATGAGTCGACATATTTTCAATCACGCCCAACACTGGAATATTGACCCGATTAAATAGTTCAATACCTTTGGTCGCATCCATCAGCGCAACATTTTGTGGCGTGGTTACAATTACTGCACCAGTCACAGGAATACGCTGTGCAAGTGTTAATTGAATATCACCCGTTCCTGGTGGCATATCAATGACCAAGACATCAAGATCGGGCCATAGAGTTTGGTTGAACAGTTGCATTAGGGCACCTGTGGCTTTTGGCCCACGCCATGCGACAGGCGTATTATGATCCCCTGTTAAATGCCCAATTGAAAGTACCGCCAAACCATACGCATCTAAGGGTACGAAGTGCTCATTTTCAATCATAGGGGTCTTGCCCGCATTACCTAGCATAGTTGGAATGCTTGGCCCATAAATATCAGCATCCAACACTCCAACTTTTAATCCCTTTTGCTGTAAAGCCAACGCCAGATTGACGGTTGTGGTTGATTTACCTACACCGCCTTTGCCAGAAGACACCAAAATCACGTTTTTAATACGTGGATGTGCAGCCACATCTCGTTGTTTAGACGCTGCTTTTTGAATAGGCGGATTATTAGGATCTTCTGAAACTGGTGCAGATGCATCCACCACTGGCGGTAAATTTGAGCTTTGAGCTGCATGTTTTTCGCTATGAGATTGATTTTGCCCTAACTTGGCTGATTTCTGCTGAATAACATGCAAATTGAGTTCTTCGATTCCGCATTGCAGCAAAGCAGCCGCCAAATCATCATGAATTTGTTGTAAATGATCGGCCTCGTGTGGGTAAGTATTGATGGTCAGTTGTAAAACACGACCTTCTACATTGACCTGTGTAATACGATCTTTGATTAAGTGTTCAGATTGAGGTAGTTGATATTGTTGTAAGATACGCTGGATTCCTTCTTCTTTCACCTCTTGAGCAGGTGAAAAAACTGATTTTAATGAAGAAAGCCACGACATATATTGCACTCCAACTATGGAATTTTAAACTGAACGATGTGCTAGTTTAACAGTATTAGTTTATAGGCGCGTACTTGATTTTGCTGATATGCTTTGAACATATATTTTATAAACAAACTGCCCATATCATTATGAGCAGTTATTCAAAACATCAGCATATTTTTAAGTCAATTGAAGACTAGGTTTTATCATTGCCTTTAAATTTATTTAGTACATCAGTTGCACTTTTTTTAAGCTCGTCAATTTTTTGACTGGCTTGAACTTTTAATTCATCAAACTTTTCAGAAGCTTCATGTTTCAGTTCATTGGCTTTGAGTTTAGCTTCATCCAGTTTTTGACTTGCTTCTGTTTTTAACTGTTCATATTTGTCTTGAGCATCTTGTTTCGACTCATCCCATTTATTTTTGGCTTCATCGATTTTTTCATCTGCTATTGCCTTATTTTCAGCGTACTGTTCAGAGGCATCTTTTTTCAAATCATCGAATGCCTTTTCACCTTTAAGTTTTGCTTCTTGAGCTTGATGTTTAGCGTCATCTAAGGCTTTTTCACCCTCAATCTTTGCTTGTTCAGCTTTATATTTGGCTTCATCACCTAATTCACTGGCTTTTGCTTTCAAATCATCAAGTTTATTTTCAGTTGTCATTATTACGCCCTCATTGTTCATTTTAAAAATGTTAGGACACGCTGGTTAAGCGCGGATCAATGTACTTGAATCTGACTTTATTTATACCTTGCTTTAAATTTTTTTTAAGTAAAAACTGCAATTTGAAACAAAGTAGATACAGGATGTAGCGAAACTTTTGTTATTCATTTTAAAGGAATAATTATCAAATCCTCTGCTGAGAATATTTGCATCGGTTGCGGTAAATCAGAATCATTGTAACTCCGCCATTGACTCATATATTTGCTGAATTTGTGCTTTCATATTAAATAAGATCTGTTGAAATTTGATGCATGTATTGTGTTATCAGCTAAAATTATAATAAACAAGGCATGCAACGAAAGAAATCGTTACTCACTTACTCAGTTTCATTACGACATTTATGGCTATTTTTGGCGATAGCCTTCGGGACAACGCTTTAAACCTATGCTTTAAGTTTATTTTCCTCTGCTGTTCAAGTAAAATCATTGATCTTCTGATGAATACGAATGAGAGAATGAAATCCGTGCGTAAAATTTTAGTCACCAATGCTCTTCCTTATGCCAATGGTCCGATCCATATGGGTCATTTACTCGGTTATATCCAAGCGGATATCTGGGTTCGTGCCATGCGTGCAATGGGACATGATGTGACTTATGTCTGCGCGGATGACGCTCACGGCACAGCGATCATGCTTCGTGCTGAAGCCAATGGTATTAGTCCAGAGCAGCAAATTGCCAATGTTCAAAAAGAACATGAACGTGATTTTTCTGGTTTTGGAATTAGTTTTGATCATTATGATTCAACCCATAGCGAAACTAACAAATCACGCTCACAGGAAATTTATTTAAAAAATCGTGATGCCAATAATATTGCTATTCGCCCTGTGACACAGCTTTTTGATCCTGAAAAACAGATGTTTTTATCAGATCGATTTATTAAAGGCACATGCCCGAAATGTAAATCGCCAGATCAGTACGGCGATAGCTGTGAAGTCTGTGGTACAACCTACAATGCCACTGAACTGATCGATCCACGTTCGACTTTAAGCGGTGCAACGCCTGTCGAAAAATCGTCAGATCATTATTTCTTTAAACTGCCAAATTTTTCTGAATATTTGCAAAAATGGACACGTGACGAAGGTCGCTTACCAGTTTCAATTGCCAACAAGTTAGATGAATGGTTTGAAGCAGGTTTGGCAGACTGGGATATTTCCCGTGATGCGCCTTATTTTGGTTTTGAAATTCCAGATGCACCGAATAAATATTTTTATGTCTGGGTCGATGCGCCGATTGGCTATATGTCAAGTTTTGAAAACTATATAAAAACCAAACGTCCAGACTTAAACTTTGATGATTACTGGAAAAAAGACAGTAAAAATGAAGTCTATCACTTCATTGGTAAAGATATTGTCTATTTCCATGCATTGTTTTGGCCTGCAATGCTTGAAGGTGCAAATTACCGCACGCCAACAGGTTTATTCGTAAATGGCTTTTTGACGGTCAATGGTCAAAAGATGTCGAAATCTCGCGGAACATTTATCAAGGCCGAAACCTATTTAGAGCATTTGAATCCTGAATATTTACGTTATTACTTTGCCTCAAAACTTTCGGATAAGGTCGAAGATTCGGATTTGAATCTGGATGATTTTATTCAAAAAGTAAACTCAGACTTGGTCGGCAAAGTCGTGAATATTGCCAGTCGTTGTGCCAAATTTATCAATAAAGATTTTGGCAATACGTTATCGGCTAACTGCGCTGAGTCCGAGCTTGTACAAAGTTTTATTGACGCAGGCGATTCGATTGCCAAAGCTTACGAAGAACGTGAGTTTAGTGCCGCCATTCGTGAAATCATGGCACTTGCAGATCGTGCCAATCAATATATTGATGAGAAAAAACCGTGGGCTTTGGCGAAACAAGAAGGTCAGGAACAGCAAGTTCACGAGGTGTGTTCTGTCGGTATTAACCTATTCCGTCAATTGGCGATTTATCTTGCGCCAGTTTTGCCAACACTTGCCACTCAAGTGCAGGCATTCTTACAACTCGAAAGTTTTGATTTTGCATCGCGCAAGCAGATTTTAGCTAGCCATGAAATTGCTCAGTTTGAACCATTAATGCAACGTGTTGATCCTAAAGCGGTCACTGCCATGGTCGATGCATCTAAAGATTCTTTAGCTGCTACGACTGAAACACCTAAAGCCGAAAAGAAAAAAGACAAAATGGCTGAGAAAAAAGTTGAAGCGCCTGCTACAACGGATAGTTCTGAGATCATTAAAATTGATGATTTCTTAAAAGTGGATTTGCGTGTGGCGCAAGTGCTTGAAGCAGCAATCGTGGATGGTTCTGATAAATTGCTGCAACTCACCTTAGATGTCGGCGAAGCTGAACCGCGCAATGTGTTTAGTGGTATCCGTGAGTTTTATCAGCCAGAAGACTTAAAAGGCAAATTAGTCGTAATGGTGGCGAATCTTGCACCTCGTAAAATGCGTTTTGGTATTTCTAACGGGATGGTACTTGCTGCGGGTAATGGCGAAGGTGTTTGGGTGATTTCACCTGAATCTGGCGCTAAAGCGGGTGATAAAGTTTCTTAAGATTTAATTTATAAGATGAAAGCCTCTACAGATGTAGGGGCTTTTTCTTATCTGAATTCATAGGGAGTAAAATTAAGATCAAGTTTTTTACAAATCTCTAAAAATTCATGATTATTTTTTAAATACTCTACTATCGATGCCTTCTCAAATTGCATTGCTGTACAAATTAATCTTAAATGTGAAAAATTAGTTAAATTAATTAATCTTTCATAATAAAATTGACGATCATCTACTGTAAAACCACTTTCATCATTCAACTTTTCGGTCACTAATTTTACAATAATATAAAATGCTCTTAAAATATCAAAAATACCGTATTGCTGATCGATCTCTTCATAGAAATTAGCGACACATTCAATGCTAATTTTTTTATCTATTAAATACTCAATAGACTCTTCAATCCTAAGAACAGCTTCTGCTCTAACTAATAATTTAGTTTGATTCTGAGTATCACTAACATAAATGTTAAATTTATCAAATAAATTGCTTTGAGAAGTAACAAGATTAAAAAAAAGATTTTCAAATGTTCTTAAATTTTCAATTTTTTCACTATTTTTAAGCTGTTTTTTTAAACTTTCATTTGCATTATATTGATAATTAAGAGATTGGATTAAAAGTAAAATTGTAAAAAAAGATAAAATAGGATTGATTGTTCCACCAATAAAATCACCCATTTGCCCCCACACTTCCTGTTTATTAGACAAAGGAAGTTCTAAACTATAAGCAAATTGAAGTGAATAACTTAAGGGGATAAGTATTATAACCAAACTAGCAATTGCAATTATAATTTTCTGAATTTTACTCATATTAACTTTTCAATCCAATACTTAATAACTTTTCCTTCATTATTTCTATAACTAGTAGCTTTTAATCTTAATAAATTTAACTCTTGATCTTCATTTAAGGCCGTATTAGAAGATAAGTTTTCAGAAATTTTTCGTTTAATTGTTTTTAATACTTGTGAATATTTTTTAAAACCAAAAGCTATAGTCTCTTCACTCCCCTCAATTTGTAAACGTCCATTTCCTGTATATATATTAAATCTAGTTATAGCTGCTTTAATTTCAATTGTTGATGTATCTTCATGTGGAACTAAAACTGATGCAGTTTCTTCGTTAAATACTTGTATTTCTCTAATATTATTCTTAGAAATTCTATATCTAAGTTTTACGTCATAGCTAAAATTATCAACTACCTTATGAATATTGTCTAAAATATTTCCTCGTAACGTAGAAATTAACAAATCTGATTTATCTTCTAAATTATCAACAATTTTCTTGGCTTTGATCGAAAGAGTAGGATAATTCTCATATAGAACCTCAGCTAAGTAATATTGTATAAGTTCAACAATCGTATCCTTACCTATACTTTTAAATCTTTTTATAGCATCTTCATCAAAAGCCTCTATACCAAATCTTAGTCCATATGAACCAGAAAAAGAGTTTTTCATATTAGATCTAACTTTGCTTTTAGCTGATTTCTTTATGGGCACTTCATCGGTAAGAATAGTTTCTACAATTGTTCTTGTTGCATCAGATAAACCCTGAAAAGTATCTAACCCAGTTTTCATATCAACTTGATATATTGGTGTTTCAATAACTGCATCTAAATTAAGTTCCATTACATATATTTCCTAATTAATTTCATAAATTATACAATAATACCTCATAGCGAAATTCAATTTAGTTAATTGTATTAAGAATTTTAGCTTTACATTTTATTTATAGATGTTAAAACAGATTATTCATCTAAATATATCTATAAGCCTTATATGAAAAAAACTGCCTTACTTCTTTCCTTTCCCGTCTTGAGCAGCTTCACTTTACTGAGTCATGCAGAAACAACCAAAACATCACCAGCGATTGAACAACAAAAACAAGTGGCAGGTTTTTATCAATATCAAGCTGGAAACGTTCAAATCACAGCACTTTTAGATGGCACAAACTTTATGTCGCCTACGCTGTTTAAAGACATACCGCAAAAACAAGTTCATGAGATTTTAAAGAAATACTATGCCGATCAAGACAAAGGCGTACAAACCTCTGTGAATGCCTTTTTGGTGAATACGGGTAAATCATTGGTTCTGGTCGATAGTGGTGCAGCAAGTTGTTTTGGCGCGCATTTAGGTTCAGTTTTAAGCAACTTAAAAGCTTCTGGATACAAGCCTGAACAAGTCGATAGCATTTTATTGACACATTTACATCCCGATCATGTCTGTGGCATCAGTAAAGATGGAAAAGCGAATTTTCCTAATGCCACAGTGTATGTATCACAAGATGAAGCCAATTATTGGTTAGACCCCAAACAAGCCGAGAAAATTCCACAAGCTAAACGCGCGGGCTATTTAGCTACAGTGGAAAAAATTAAAGCGGCTTTAGCACCTTATCAAGCCAAACAACGCTTTAAAACCTATAAACTGGATGATGAAATTCAGAGATTTAAAGTGATTAACACCGCGGGACATACCCCAGGACATTTTAGTTATGAACTGAAAACTAAAGATGAAGATATAATTTTTATTGGAGATATTGTGCATTCGCATACAGTTCAGTTTGACCGACCTGAAACGGCGATTGAATATGATATTGATCCGAAACAAGCCGTCCAAACCCGCTTAAAACAATTTGCCAATTTTGCCAAAAATGGTCAAACCATTGCAGCACCACATTTACCATTTCCGGGAATTGGTCATATTTATTCGGCAGATGGTAAAAGCTATCAGTGGATTCCTGTGCATTTTAAAGATTGACCCGCTCCTCTAAATTAAAATCAATCTTTTCTATTATTTTCATAAGAGGAAAATCACTTTGCCCAATTGATTTTCCTCAATGAGATTTAATATCACACCGATACTTTTTCATCAAATAATTGATTCAGCTTTTCAACTAGTAATTGAGGTTGAATCGCTTGAGGTACATGCCCTGTTTGCATGCTAATGACTTTTAAATGATCAGGTTGTAACTGTTGCATCAAACGCTGCATATTGATTGATAATGACTGATCATAAAGTGCTTCTACATAAATTCGCGGCACACGACCAAAACGTTCAGGCGTTAATACTGGCTTTAAATCCCGCCCTGTTTCTGGTTGCGGTCGTAATTTTGCAATTAATTTTTCTGCAAGTTCTGCATCACAATCTTGCAAAAAGATTTTCTTCGCACCTTCAGGACTCACAATACTATAACCCTCTTGAGTAAAACTCAGATAAGGGGAAATTCCAGCAAAATCCTCATCTGGAAAATGCTGCTCGCACAATATTTTAAAATCCAGAAATGACATGTTTGAGGGCAGCATCATGCCAACTAAATAAATGAGATTTGAAATTAAATCTGGAATTTGTTCTGCCACTGCTGAAATGGTTAAGCCCCCGCCACTATGTCCGAGCAATACGACAGGTTCACCAATTTTTTGAATCGTCTGCACAACAAAATCACAGTAATTGTCCTGATTGGCAGAAAGTTGAGTGTCACTATTCCAACCATTACCAGGCAAGTCAACTGCATGTACTTGCCAGCCCGTTTGCTCCAATAATGGCTTGATCAAGTCAAATGACCAGCCTCCCTGCCAAGCACCATGCACCAATACAATATGCTTAGCCATAGGTTCTCCGATACATTTCAATATGATGCTTTTCGACTGTTGTCGGTGCAAATAAAGCAGGTTCGTTTTCAGTTTTACAGTTAGGCAGACATTGCACTTGATAATCTGGATTTCCACCAAAGAAAAAAGGAACCGAATAACGCTGTTTGCCTGATTTATTAATCACCCGATGCAAAGTCGATTTAAAACGATTATTGGTCCAACGTGCAATTAAATCTCCGAGATTAATCACATACGTTCCTTCGATCGGTGGCGCATCCATCCAGCTTTCACTGTTTTGATCCCAAACTTGCAAACCACCTTGCTGGTCTTGAAGCAATAAGGTTAATGCACCAAAATCGGTATGCGCCCCACAGCCTTTTTCATTTGGCTCGGGATTTGCAGGTTGTGGTGGATAATGCAATAAGCGTAAAGTCACCAATGAATCATGACAGAAATCATCAAAGTAATTTTCTGACAATGATAATGACAAGGCTAAACCACGCATCAGGTATTTTGCCAATACTTCGAGTTCAGCCTGATAGCGCTGCATGGTAGATTCAAATTCTGGAAACTGTGTAGGCCATTGGTTGGGCCCATGATTAAAACGTTGTGCTAACACTTCTTTACTTTCTAGCGCATATTCCCGCCCCGAATAAAACCCTTCTTTTAAATCTGCGGGAGTTCCTGCTTCTAGCGTTTGGTTTTTTAAAGGCTCATAACCCCGGTTGGCAATTGAGTTTTTCTTATGTACTTTTTCTTTTTCGTTCATGGGCAAATCAAAGAATTGTTTGCTTTGTTTAAAAACTGCCTGTTGTAATTCAGTGGCAATTCCATGATTTGAAATATAAAAAAAGCCTTTATCTTCACATGCTTGTTTCATCTGTTGCGCAACCATCTGACGCTCTTTCACATCAGAACTAAATAGACCTGATATATCAATCACAGGAATTGAAACACTCATACCTTACTCCATTGCCTAGACTTATATAAGACTTGTACCTTTTCTAGATTGAGCAATTGCTGTGCCACCGATAGTGTTCGTCACTGTTATATGTTTTTTCATATTTTAAAATTCATGTTTATTTAAATAATTAGAAGATGGCATGCATGTTGCAAATTTTACTCTTGTCATACACACAAAGTTGAAAGGGTTTGATATGAACGATGAAACTAAAACCGCATCTCCAGAACATGAACATCTTGGAATGGGTAAAAACTTAACTTATGGTTTTCAGCATGTCTTGACCATGTACGGTGGTCTAATTGCAGCACCACTGGTTGTAGGTCTTGGTATTGGGCTATCTCAGGCAGATATTGGCTTGCTCATTACTGCTTCTATTTTAGTGGCAGGACTGGCAACCTTACTGCAAACGCTGGGGTTCAAATGGTTCGGTTCTAAACTTCCCATTGTACAAGGCACTTCTTTTGCAGCCGTTGCCAGTATGATCGCGATTGGTTCAAATGGGGGCAGTTTTCAGGCCATTCTTGGTGCAATTATGGTGAGTTCGGTTTTCGGGATCATTATTGCACCATTTTTTTCCAAAATTGTACGATTCTTTCCGCCAATCGTCACAGGTTCCATTATTGCCATTATCGGAATTTCACTTTTACCAGTGGCGATTCGCTGGATGATGGGTGGCAATCCTAAAGCTGCGAACTGGGGTTCAATGGAAAATATAGGTTTGGCAGCTTTTACCTTATTTGTTTTATTGCTGCTCACCAAATTTGGTTCTCCTGCCATCAAACGTTTAGCCGTTCTACTTTCCATCTTTTGTGGTGCAATTGCTGCGTTTGCATTAGGTTTGGCTGATTTTTCTAAAGTCAGTGATGGTGCATGGGTCGCATTGCCTAATATTTTAGGCTTTGGTATGCCAGTGTTTGAATGGCCCGCGATTTTAACCATGAGTATTGTTACGATTGTGATTTTGACTGAAACTACAGCTAGTTTGCTCGCAATTGGTGAAATTGTAGATACCCAAGTTGACAATAAACGTATCGCTGATGGCTTACGTGCAGACATGCTTTCATCCGCACTTGCCCCTCTTTTTGGTGCCTTCATGCAATGTGCATTTGTACAAAATGTGGGTTTGGTTGCCATTACAGGAGTCAAAAGTCGCTTTGTAGTTGCCACTGCGGGTGGAATTTTAGTGGTACTGGGTTTACTTCCTGTGTTTGGTCGTCTCGTTGCTTCTATTCCAATGCCTGTACTGGGTGGCGCTGGTTTGGTGTTATTTGGTAGTGTTGCAGTCAGTGGTATTCGTACCTTGTCTAAAGTCGATTATCAAGTTCAATCCAATCTAATTATCGTCGCCGTTTCACTTGCAGCAGGTCTCATTCCACTGATTAGCCCTGATTTCTTCCATGCAATGCCAGATGCGGTACAAACCCTATTTCATTCTGGTATCAGTATTACCTGTATCATGGCTGTTCTGCTTAATTTGTTCTTTAATCACTTACATGTAGGAAAAAAGCCACAAGTGAGTAATTTACCTGAAGTCGCTGCAACTGCTGAAAATCACTCCTGATATTATTCGCTTCAAACCCGTACTTTGTGGAATGCCAGTCAAGTTAAAACGACTGGCATTTTTTCGATGAGAATAGCGCCCCATAGTCATATATCCCACTATATCTATTGATATATATCAATTATCTAGCATGGTGTAAAAACCAAATCTTGGTACACGCATTGCTTTTCAAATATAAAAATATTTGAGCGAAATCTGCTATGTCACGTCTCTGGATCAAACATCCACTTGCTATTTTTACCGCCAATCAGCAGGATGCAACGAATGGCGTTGTGATTGAAAATGGTCAAATTATTGAACTGGTTGCACAAGGCCAAGCCCCTACTCAACCTGTCGATCAAACATTTGATGCCCAAGACTGTGTCGTTATTCCAGGGTTGATCAATTCCCACCATCATTTTTATCAAACATTAACTCGTGCATGGGCACCTGTGGTGAATACACCATTATTTCCATGGTTAAAAAATTTATATCCTGTCTGGGCAAAATTAACGCCTGAACAATTACATCTTGCTACCCAAGTGGCTTTAGCAGAATTGGTCATGTCTGGATGTACTTTCGCGGCCGATCATCATTATTTATTTCCACAGCAGTTAACCGATGCCATTGATATCCAAGTTCAAGCAGCACAAGAGTTAGGTATTCGTGTCATGCTGACGCGCGGTTCCATGAGCTTGGGTGAAGAATCAGGCGGTTTACCTCCACAGCAGACAGTGCAGCAGATGGATCAAATTTTGCTGGATTCAGAACGTCTTGTTGCGAAATACCATCAACGTGGTACAGGTGCCATGGTCAATATTGCGCTTGCACCATGTTCTCCTTTTTCAGTCACACCAGAGATTATGCGAGAAAGTGCAGCAATGGCGCAGCGTCTGGATGTGCGTTTGCATACTCATCTGGCAGAAACGCTAGATGAAGAAGCCTTTTGTCTACAAATGTTTGGTATGCGAACGGTAGATTATCTGGAAAGCGTTGGTTGGTTAAGTGACCGAACATGGCTGGCGCATGGTATTCATTTTAATACCGAAGAAATTCAGCGTTTAGGTCAGGCAGGTGTCAGTATTTGTCACTGTCCGCATTCTAATATGCGTCTCGCCTCTGGGATTTGCCCAACTCTTGATTTAATGCAGGCAGGTGCAACGATTGGTTTAGGAGTAGATGGTTCTGCCTCTGGAGATGCTTCAAATCTGATTTTGGAAACTCGTCAAGCCATGTATTTGCAACGTCTTAAATATGGTGCAGAACGAATTACGCCAGAATTAGCATTTGGCTGGGCGACTCAAGGTTCGGCAAAATTATTAGGCCGTGAACATGATTTGGGGGAAATCGCAGTTGGTCATCAGGCAGACTTTGCTTTATATAAACTGGATGAACTAAAATTTTCAGGAAGTCATGACCCAATTGCAGCATTGCTGCTGTGCGGGGCAGATCAAGCTGAACATGTCATGGTCGGCGGCAAGTGGATTGTTAAAGAACGTCAATTAGTCACTATCGATATTGAGAAGCTACAAGCTGAACATCGTTTAGCTGCCAAGAAATTATTAGCGGCTTAAATTTTTTTAAAGAGACGTTAAAACGTCTCTTTTGCTTTTTAAATTTGATTATTGATTTTGTTTAAGGTGAGTATCGTTTGCCAATAATGGTGCTAATTTAAAATCTTTGTCATAGACAGGCATTCCCGCGATACTCATACTTCGCGCGGATGTAGAAGATTGAATACTTTCGCTCTGAACCTTTGCCCTCATATCGCATCCCATCACAATAACACTGGAACTCACAACCAAGACATATAGAAATATCCTTTTCATACGACCACCTGATTATTTTCATTATTTTTGTCATCAGATTATCACAACCTGTTTAAATTATGAGCAAAAAAAACATTTCAAATTATATCATTCAAATGCAGAGGTATACGTTCTGAAACGGACAGCAATGTTTTTTCATTTTATGATGATTTTATTTAGACCTATATATTGAGTTTTTATGAAGCTTGCAGAAGCATTATTGCTCAGAAGTGATTTACAGAAAAAACTCCTTTCCTTGCAGCAACGTATTCATAAAAATGTACTCGTGCAAGATGGAGATACACCCAGTGAAGATCCAGAACAACTTATAGATGAAGCTGTTCTGGTGAATAAACAATTATTTCAGCTTATACAAAAAATCCATCAAACCAATGCGCAAGCACAAGCCAATAATGGAAAAGCTTTACTCGATATCCTCAATCAGCGCGATCAACTTACCGCTGAACATCGAATCATTCAGCAAGCAATAGACAATACGCAAAAAGATACAGATCGTTATAGTGTTCGTGAAATTAAATGGATTAAAGCCGTTTCTGTTTCTAAGCTACAAAAACAAGCAGATGAAATCAGTCAAAGTTTACGTTTAATCAATCTTGAAATTCAGGCATCCAATTGGCAGATAGATTTAAGGGAATAAACTGAGTATGATCAATCTGGGCATATTGGGCGAGTACACGACCTTTTTATACGGTTTGTAAGGTCTAAAATTCACAAACCGTCTGATAGAGGTAGTGCGCCTGCTTCGCCAAATCTTTACATTTTAGGCGCAGCACATTGCATATATGATCTATGACACATGACGAATGACCACCACGTACTGACAATATGCCCACCACATTTTAGCTTAACGACTTGAGAAAATGAGTTTTAGACCTAATACCGTCACAATCCCACCTGTTACTCGATCAATCAAAGTTTTGGCTTTGATATAAACACGGCGCGGTTTTTCAGACGATAAAAGTAAGGCGACGAGTGAATACCAACCTGCATCAATCACGAAGCAGATCACGGGTAATGCCACATAATAATAATTTGGAATTTCTTTAGGTAATAAGGCGGTAAATACACTGGCAAGAACTACTGCGATTTTAGGATTACTCAGTTGGGTAATCAAACCATAACGATAGGCACTTTGATAAGTCATAGTTTGTTGCTGTTGGGCATCCATCTCAATGGGTGATTTAGCATGTTTTACAATCTTATAAGCCAGCCAAAGTAAATATAGCCCACCACCAATTTTTAGCATGAGATAAGCCGACGGCACAGCCAATAAGATTGCTTGTAAACCCATCACCGCCAGCAAACCAAAAAATGCCGCGCCTGTGCCAGTCCCCAAAGCGGTAAATAAACCATGCTTACGTGATTTCGCAATCGAGTTTTGCGCCACATAGATAAAGCTTGGGCCAGGACTCATTGCACCTAACATCAGCGCCATCGCAATAGAAAATAAAGGCAACAAACTTTCCACGTGGGTATCCATAGCGTCAGTGATCATAGACATGAATTTTAACGCATTACTCAGGCTTTGTAAGAACCAAATACATGACTTCGCTTTGAAATGAACCATCTGGCTGTATTTGATAATAATTTTTTACCACATCCGATGCTTTTTGCTGTAAATAACGTAATGTTGCCACAGCTTCTGCTGGGGTTTGCATTCGCTCGACCCAACTTGCAAAATTTAACTGCAAACTTTGTTTTTGCATTTGCTCAATTTTAAAACCTGCACGCTCAGCAAATGTCATCCATTCAGCTAAAGAATAATCGCGAACATGACTTGGATCACGAATGATCTCAATACTCTGTAAAAAGGTATCTAGTACAGGTTGTTGATTCCCTAAGATATCAACAAATATCACTTTTCCACGCGGCTTAAGCACACGATAGATTTCACTCATTGCTTGTGAAACATTCTGCCAATGATGTGCAGAATAACGACTCACAACCGCACATATACTCTGATCTGCAAAATCAAGTTGTTCTGCTGCACCTTGCTGTCCTGTGACATTATTTAATCCGCGCACCTTCGCCTGTTCAACCACCAATTGCACCATCTCAGCAGTTAAGTCATAAGCAATCACCTGCTCCACATCAGGCGCAATATGATACGTAACATGCCCGCCACCGCAGCCTAAATCTAAAACACGTTGAAAAGCTTGTTGCTGTAAAACCTCACGTATTTTGTCAAATTCTGCTCCTTGTGCATGGACTGAACTATTTAGATAAGCCTTTGCTTTGTCTTGATATTGTTGCTGATTCACTTCATATTGAGTGGTCATCTTGATCTTCTCATTAGTAGTTATGTTGAGCTTAATCTGAAGAATATAAAAAATAAAATAATGAATTTTTTAATTATTAATAACTTTTAGTTATTTTTTACAATTTGATAATAATTTCTCTGGAAGATCGGACAAAAACGTCCGTAAAATATATCGATCAAATTCAGCATCCCCCCTCTATGAGTAAACATATCAAACGTGCAGCTAAAAATCGGGAAGATTTACTCGAAGCTGCGGTTGAGATGTTTAAAATTCATGGAATGAGTGTTCCGTTACAAGTCATTATCGACCATGCGGGTGTGGGGCGTGCAACTTTTTATCGAAACTTTACTGACCGAAAGGCTTTAGTCTATGCCTTACTTGAGCAAGCCGTTTCTCATCTGGAACTTCGTGCGGAACAATATCGTATGTACGATGATGGTTTAATTCGATTAATTAAAAGTCATGTCCATAATTTAAATAATCTTTCGGCTCTGATGGAGTATTGGCGAGTGCTGGACCAACACGATGAAGTGCTGATTTCACTGATACAGCATCATCAACAGATTGTGCAGCCACTCATTGATCGGGCGATTGAAAAACGAATTTGTCGTCCTGACTTTAATTTTGAAGATTACCGTAGCATTGTTTCCATGTTGTCGTCGTCTTTTCGCGGACATGATGAAACACAAAGAATTCGATTTGCCAGTCGTGCAGTCGAGTTATTACTCAATGGCATTTGTTTGAATAACGGGGTGTATCATGGCTGAGAGTCCGCGTTATCTGGAAACACCACCAGACTGGACAGATGATGAACGTCCCGTATTACCGGGTTCGCCGCCTTCAATTGAACATCCCTCTCATAAAAGATATCTATATTTTATTATTGGAACTTTTATTGCCCTCACCGCAGGGCTAAGTAATGGTTTTATTACCGCTAATTTACCTCAGTTACAGGGTGAATATGGACTAACGCCTGTTGAAAGTGCGTGGCTTCCTGCGGCTTATGTCATGGCGAATGTCAGTTCTAACCTCATTTTGTTTAAAGCCAGACAACAATATGGTTTACGCCTCTTTACTGAAATTGGTCTGCTTGCGTTTATCGCAGTGATGATCCTGCATATTTTCGTACAAAATTATCACATGGCTATTTTTGTACGTTTTATCAGTGGGATGGTTGCAGCACCACTTAGCTCTCTGGGTATGTATTACATCATGCAGGGCTTTACCAAAGAACACCGTTTAAGAGGTCTGTATATTGGCTTCGGCTTCGGTCAACTCGGTGTACCACTGGCATGGATCATTTCGCCTGCATTGGTTACGGTCAACGACTGGACGGTCTTATATACGTTTGAGTTAGGTTTGGCAGTGTGTTGCTATGCCATGGTGGTTTCCCTCAAGTTACCCCGTAGTTTACGTATTGCTGTTTTTGAACGACAAGATATTGTTACCTTTTTATTGCTGGCACCGGGTTTCGCCTGCATCTGCGCGGTTTTAACACAAGGACCTTTGCTGTGGTGGTTTGATTCGCCTTGGCTGGCTTATGTGTTAATGACGGGTTTTGTATTACTGGTGTTTGGCTTTATTTATGAACATCATCGTAGTAACCCCCTGATTATGACCCGCTGGCTAGGTACTTTTGCCGTGCTACGCTTTGTGTTTGGAGCGTTGTGTCTGCGCTTTTTATTGTCAGAACAAAGTTATGCCGCGGTGAATTTTCTAAAAACCATGGGCATGGGGCCAGATCAATTTGTTGGGCTATATAGCGTGATCTTTTTTGGGATGTTGGCAGGCGTTTTATTTAGTGCGGTCACATTTTCTCGAGAACGAACATTATTACATCTGGTTTTAGCCTCCTTTTTGATTTTGATCGCCAGTAAACTGGATGCACATTTGACCAGTGATATTCGTCCACAAAATTTCTATCACAGTCAATTTCTGATTGCCTTTGCCAATGGATTATTTATTGGTCCCCTACTTTTGGTGGGATTTGGGCGCGCTTTGAAGGAAAGCCCAGCACATGTGGTGACATTTATCGT
Organism: Acinetobacter sp. 479375; assembly: GCF_000581715.1. Lineage (NCBI taxonomy): Bacteria > Pseudomonadati > Pseudomonadota > Gammaproteobacteria > Moraxellales > Moraxellaceae > Acinetobacter > Acinetobacter sp. 479375. The sequence goes on from NZ_JEZN01000024.1 coordinate 26,119, forward strand.
GTTATTTTCTGCCACACAAAACTTTGGTGGCTTGATTGGTTCATCGTTTTATAATACTTATCAAAAACGTCAAACCCAAGTGTATCAAATGGACATCAGTCGTAATTTGGAACGAACTGATCCAACCATTGATCAACGTTTAAAACAATATCAGGCAAAATTTAGCCCCAACATTGCCGATCCTGTTCAGGATCAATTACAGGCAACCAAAACCTTATCGCAAACTGCAAATCGTGAGGCTCAAGTCCGAGCTTATAACGATGTGATTAATTTTAATAGTATCGTGGCGATTGTGTTATTCCTTTGGGGATTGTGCAATATTATCTGGGCGAAGTATCTTACTTATCGTGAGAAACTGACTGCCTCATCGACATCATCCTAAGTGGCGTGTTTGAGTATAATTTATGAGTGACGAGCAAAAAACCAATCCACAGAATGAACCTGATTCGAATCAAACAAATCAGTCTCAATCTGGAACGACATCTTCTGCCACGCCACAACCTGCACCGCTCAAACCTGTCCAGCGCGTCGGGAAATTGATTCCAACCAAAAAATCGACATTGGCAATCATGTTTATCGTGCTGTTGGTCGGCTTAGGACTCATTATGTGGGCATGGCGTATTGGGCCATTTCATACTGCCATTGAGCAAACTGACAATAGCTATGTCAAAGGTAAAACCACTGTCCTTTCGTCACAGATTAATGGTTATATCAAAGATGTACTGGTCAAAGATTTTGACTACGTCAAAAAAGGTCAAGCTTTGATGCATATTGATGCCACAACTTATGACCAAAAAGTGACGCAAGCACAGTCTGCGGTTGAACAAGCAAAAAATAGTCTGGCCAATCAAACTCAGACGATTGCTCAGCGGCAAGCCGATATTGCTGCGGCTCAAGCTAAAGTTGACCAAGCTCAGGCGCAATATGATTTATCGATGACACAATTACAACGCTACCAACAACTGGGCGATAGCGGCGCAGCCTCTAAATCAGAACGTGATAAAGCCGCAGCAGATGTAAAAAATAATCTGGCGTTACTCAAACAAGCTCAGGCCAATGTAAATGTTGCACAGGAAGCCCTAAAAACCGCGCAAGTCGCACAAACAGGTTTAGAAGCGCAAGTCACCAATGCACAGGCACAACTGGATCAGGCAACGACCACCAAAGATTATAGTGTGATTACTGCGCCAATGGATGGACAATTAGGTGAAGTCAATCCACGTGTCGGGCAATATGTCGCAGCAGGTTCACAGTTATTGTATTTGATTCCTCAACAAACTTGGGTGATTGCCAATTTTAAAGAAACTCAGATCGCCAATATGAAAATTGGGCAAAAAGTCACTTTCACCGTCGATGCCTTAGATCATCAGAAATTTACAGGTCATGTTGAGCAAATTTCCCCTGCTGCGGGTTCAGAGTTTAGTGTACTCAAAGCGGATAACGCGACAGGTAACTTTACCAAAGTGGTACAGCGAATTTCTGTAAGGATTGCGATTGATCCGAATCAAAAAGGCTTGGAACGCTTACGTCCCGGTATGTCGGTGATCACTTCGGTAGATACATCATCCAAGGCTATGGACTAGCTATTTTTCTTATTGATATGACGTTTTAATTCAGGCTGTCTTCTATGTTCAACGCTATTGCACAAGCTGTGGGATATCAAACTCTCATAGATCAGCCTGACATACATCTTGATTTAAAACGTCTGGATCTCATTCATCCACATATTTCAGGCAATAAATTTTATAAACTGAAATATAACTTACAGCATGCGAAACAACTGGGGCTGGATACCCTGATTACTTTTGGTGGCGCATTTTCTAATCATATTGCGGCAACAGCCTATGCAGCCCATTATTTTGGTTTTCAGAGTATTGGCATCATTCGTGGTGAAGAACTGGCTGATCAACACTTAAATCACACTTTGTGCACTGCCTCGCAGTTTGGCATGCAACTCGAATTCATCAATCGACAGGATTATCGTAATAAAGAGCAACCTGATTTTTTGGCGGAATTACAATCTCGATTTCCAAACGCCTATATTATTCCAGAAGGCGGAACAAACTCTCTTGCCATTCAAGGTTGCAAAGAAATTTTAAGCGAACAAGATCGACAAAATTACGATGTGATTTGTTGTGCGGTGGGAACTGGCGGCACGATCACAGGATTGATTGAATCAAGTCACTTCAATCAAAATATTTTGGGTTTCTCTGCATTAAAAGGCGATTTTTTAACGCATGACGTTGCCCATCTTACCGCAAAGAACAATTGGAAGATTATAGATGAGTATTGTTGTGGCGGTTATGCCAAGACTTCAGCTCAGTTAATCGAGTTTATTCAGCTTTTCGAAAAACAATATCTAATTCCACTTGAGCCCATTTATACAGGAAAAATGCTATTTGGCATTTTTGACTTGATCGAAAAGGCTTACTTTCCTCCTCATACCCGAATTTTAGCAATTCATAGTGGTGGATTACAGGGCAGGCAAAATCTTTTATAATGTCGCGCTTTTATCACGCTGAGTAAATTTATGTCCATGCATTACGATGTCATTGTTCTGGGTGCAGGTGCGTCTGGACTAATGCTGGCGGCTCAGGCTGCACGGCGTGGACGCAAAGTTTTAGTGGTCGAAAAAGCCAACAAAGTCGGGAAAAAAATCCTGATGTCTGGCGGAGGTAAATGTAACTTTACTAACCTCTATGTCGAGCCTGAAAATTTTATTTCACATAATCCACATTTTGTAATTTCGGCCTTATCACGTTATAGCAATTGGGATTTTATCGGCTTGGTCTGTGACTATGGCATCGCCTATGAAGAACGTAAGCATGGACAGCTTTTTACCTTAAATGGTTCCAAAGATATTTTAAATATGCTTTTAGCTGAATGCGATAAAACGAAACTGGTCAACATAAAAACGGACTGTGAAGTAAAAACTGTTAAGCAAATAGACCATCAACTTTTTGAAGTTCAAAGCACACACGCAAGCTTTACTTGTGAATCTCTGGTGATTGCATCAGGTGGCCTTTCAATTCCAACACTAGGTGGTTCAGGAATTGGCTATGAGCTAGCTAAACAATTTGGTCATCAAGTTTTTTCGACTCGCGCAGGATTAGTTCCCTTTACTTTTTCCGATCAATTTAAAGAAATCACCACACGCCTGAGTGGGAATGCTTTGGAGGTGACACTTTCAAATGATAAAAATAGTTTCACCGAAGCACTACTCTTTACTCATCGTGGTTTAAGTGGTCCAAGTTCACTGCAACTTTCCAATTATTGGCAAGCAGGTGAATCTTTTCAGATCAACTTTTTTCCTACGCAAGACTTAGCCGATTATTTGAAACAAAAAAAACAGCAACAACCCAAAGTCTTGTTACGCACTTTAATTGCAGAACTCACAGCGAAAAGTATCGTACTTGAGTTACAACAACTGATCTGGCCTCATTATGCAGAAACCGCGATTGGTCAACTCAGCGATATACAACTAGAGCAAATCGCAGTTCAGTTACACGGCTTTGTGGTAAAACCCTCAGGGACTGAAGGCTATCGTACCGCGGAAGTGACTTTGGGCGGTGTCGATACCGCTGAAATTTCATCCAAAACCATGCAAAGCCAGAAAGTTAAAGGGCTCTATTTTATTGGTGAAGTTTTAGATGTGACTGGACATTTAGGCGGTTATAACTTTCAGTGGGCATGGTCATCGGCCTATGCCGCTGCACAATATGTATAAATTACATCAAAATTATGGTGCAGCATCAATCTGATTGGCTTCGATTGAAGGAATTTCATCTACACCTGTTTTTTCTGTTTGTGTCACTTTATTTTTGGCAAATACAAACTTATAAGCACTGACCAAAAATCCGACAGTAATACCCGCAATCACAATCGGGGCGATAAAACGATTCGGCTGCTTTTGCATCTTTCACTCCTCTATTATTTTTATGACTCATGGATTAGATTTCTTTCATACGTCCTTTTTATTTCTTCTTTAGAGAGAAAATAAAGCAGGCGAAACAGTGATGAAAAATCTATTTTAACGATCTAAAAAAACGACCACTCTGGATAGAGTGGCCGATTCTGGTGCAAAAATCAAAACTTATTTCGGTTGATCATCGGGTTTTGATGTTGGATCATCCTCACCTTCGCCTTTAGAACCATAAGGGTTATTTAAAGGTTTATGAGCTGGGTCTACATCAAACGTGGTTGGAACATTATGATCCGTTGCCGCCTCTGAGGGTGCAACAGGCGATGATGCTACAGGTGTTTCAACCACAACCGCTGATTGAGTTTTCGCAATTGGATTGGGTTTATTTCCCTCAGCTTTGGCTTTATCAATAAGATCGGTCAAAACACGTTCCGCAGGTTGACGACCACCCAGACCAAAAGCGAGAGCAAAAGCGACTGCCACCGAACCAAGTGTGAGTCCAAAAGCCAGATTGACGATTGAATCGGCAATACCCATTGCGCGTAGACCCATCGCTAGAACCAAGCCCATAATCAAGATACGAACCAAATTACCTAACCAGCGTGAGCTGTTATATTCACCGCGTTGAACAACATTTGCCACGATATTGGCTAACCAGAAACCCACGACCAGAATTAAAGCACCAAGTAAAATGTTGGCGCCGAAGGCAATGAAGATCGCGACCAGATGACTAATTTGATCAAAACCAAGACGATTCGCTGCTTCTGCAACCGCAAACAACATGGTAAAGAATACGATTAAGACACCAACCACATGCGAGATTTTAGTCGCTCCCAAGAAACGCTGTAAGTCAAACTTTGCAGGAACATCATCGACACCAGTACCTGCCAAAATATCTTCAACCAGTTTTGCGACAAAACGGGAGACGACATAGGCAATAATCAAAATCAGACCAGCAGCAATAATATTTGGTATCGCAAACATGATCTCATTGAGCATGGCTGTTGCTGGCTGAGAAATAGACTCAATTCCAAGCGCTTCAAATGCAATAATCAATGCGGTAATAAAGATCAGCGCAAAAACCAGAGAACCTAATACATTGGCGATATTGCTGTTTTTAAAGAGTCCTATTTTCTCAGCTTGAGCTTGTAAACCCACACTGTTAACCAAGCCTTCGGTAATTCCTCTTACAATTTTTGCCAAAATGTAGCCAACAAAAACGATCACGCCTGCAATAAAGATGTTTGGAAGATATCCGACAACTTCAGCTACCATCGCTTGGACAGGGAGTAAAAGACCTGAGAGTCCTAAAATCGAAAGGACAATAGGTAAAAACAAAAGCAGAATTAACCAATAGATAATATCTGCAATATTTTCACTGAGTGGTCGAACACCGACTTCAGTGCTCAGTTTCTCATCAAGTTGAGTCTTAGACAAAGCTTTGGATAGTCCTGCTCGCACCAAACGCGCCAAGATCCAACCCACAAAAGCCACGACAGCCGCTGCAATAAGATTCGGCACAAAAACCAATACTTGGGTGATCATGGCACTAAATGGCCCGCTGACACTATAAATATTCAGTACGTTTAACGAAGCAATCAGCGCAATAATCAACACAAACCAAAATATAAATTTTGAAATAATTGACTCAAAGTCTGGTGCTTTACCCGTTGCGGTCGATAAATGACGATTGGTTCCAATTAAATTGAGTAATTTTTTGACACCCGCAGCGATAATCAGTGCCAAAATCCAACCAATAATAAAAACTGCAATTGCCGCGATAATGGGCTGAAACATATCCCAATAGTACATAAATCCATAATGGGCTTGCGCAGCCTCATTGTTAAAATAATCGTTCATATAGGTCATGCCCTCTTTGTTATATTAATCACGGCTTAGTCTTGATGAAGTTAAGCTGTAAAATGGTTTTAAGAATGGATATTATTTGTGATCTATCTCAACATATTTTGTGCTTATTTTTTATTCAAGATGCAATATAAAAACTACTACAAAAATGAAGTAAAAGATTGCAAAAAAGCCATCTAATCACATTAGATGGCTTGTTAAAAATTAGAATCGATAACAATTTATGACTGTTGGCTATTGGTAGTTGAATTATTTGGCGTAGCAGGTTGTGCATTTGGATTTGGATGATCTGGTGGTGCATCACTTGCATCTGGTTTATGATCAGCGACCATATACACAATCAATGCCACTAAAAAAATTCCCACAATTGCCAAAATATAAACTGGCAAACGACGTTTCTTTTCGGTCTCTTCTGGTGACGAAGTATGTGGTGTTGGTTTATTAAAATCATGTGTCATCGCAATCCCCTCTTTTATTTTCCATTGTTCTTTATCATAACAAGCACTTATGTAGCATTGTGTGAAAAAGCATAGCGCTATCGTGTTCTTTGTTTCTGCGTTGTATATAAAAATAGGCTATAATAGCCCACCCATTTTTTTGCTCAGGTCTTTATGTCGTATCGTCAGCAAAGCGTCACTCTGGATTTAGACACTGACGTCACACATGAATGCTCATTACACGTCACGCGTGATGAACATCTGATCGGAATTATTAGCTTTAATAAAGCAAGCTATAGCTTGAAATGGGGTGATCTGGAATATTTTAGACGCCGCACTGAAGAATTTTCAGTGATGCCTTTTCCAGATTGTATCAATGCGATGATCATTGATATTCGAAACGTCAACTCATTTTTAGATAATGAAGTTCCAATCCTGCCTTGGCGATTACTTGAAGAAGAATGTCCAGTCCGTCTGGTCGTTCCACAAGATCGTCTTGAACATTATGCAGGATTTTTTGAACCCACTTGGTTGAGTACAGATCTGGATACAGCTATTCAGGAACTGCGTGAATTTATGGATATGTTTGTACACTAAACCATACGCTCTTATAGATCAGTCCTGAATAAGCTTTCGTTATTTTAATTCTCAGTCATCTTATACAGTTTTAAAGCTTTTATATTGCTTTAATCACCATTCACTACCAATAATTTTCCACGGCAATATTGCCTTCACCACGACGGTTCATGGTTAAACCACGGCGTTTTAATGCCTCTTTGGTATCTTCAACCATTTGTGGATTGCCACAAAGCATGACATGACTGGATTCAGGATTTAACGAATAACCAACCGCTTTTTCCAGTTCACCATTTTCAATTAATACTGGCAATCTTTCGTGCAAAACAGCATTTGGATCACGCGTAATCACAGGAACGAACTTAAATCCAGTATGCCCTTCACCAAAACTTGCCGCAATCTCTTGTATACGATCGACATAAGCCAATTCAGAAACGGTACGAACACTATAGACTAAATGAATTTGCTGGTAATTTTGCCATGTCGCAAAATCCTGCAACATCGAAAGAAAAGGCGCCAGCCCTGTACCTGTTGCTAATAGCCATAAATCTTGAGGTAAAGGTAGTTGATAACGCGCCAAGGTTAAAAAACCATAAGTAATTTTTTCTAAGTAAAGCTCATCACCCACTTTGAGATGTTGTAAATTTGACGTAAACGCACCATTTGGAACGACAATCGAAAAGAACTCTAGTGTTTCATCAAACGGTGATGATACGACTGAATAAGCGCGCACCACCAAATCATCACCCACTTTTAAACCAATTCTGGCAAATTGACCCGCAGTAAACTTAAAATGCGCTGGACGGGTCATGGTAAAACTAAACAAATTTGAAGCCCAACGCTGTACAGACAACACTTTTTCGACGCTAAATTTCTCAATTGACATAATTTCAACATGGCACGACAGGGTATGCTCATGTTAGCATGACAGCAGAAATTATGACTACTTTTCAAGGGTAAGGCTTGATTCATGCGCATGACATTACGTCAGTTGGCTGTCTTTGTGGCAGTCGCTCAAGAAGGAACAGTAACCAAAGCCAGCGATGCCGTCCGCCTGACTCAAAGTGCTGCCAGTATGGCATTGGCTGACCTTGAAGATGGATTAGGCGCTCCACTCTTTGACCGTTTAGGCAAACGCCTACAATTGAACGATTTAGGTCGGTTTTTATTGCCTCAAGCTTTGGAAATTTTGGGGCGTTGTGAAGCATTTGAACAAGCCGCCAAAGGTGAATTACAAAGTATCGATTTACGTCTGGGTGCGACACTCACCATTAGTGATTATTTGATCCCAGACCTCATGGCAGATTTTTTACAAATTCACCCTCAGGCACATTTGCAGTTGCAAGTCGGGAATACTCGCCAGATGATTGAGGCAGTAAATCAATTTCAGCTTGATTTAGCACTCATTGAAGGTTCGTGTCATTTACCACAATTACAATGTATCCATTGGCGGAATGATGAACTTGCTGTCTGTTGCTCGCCTGATCATCCTTTGGCAAAATTAGGTCGGCCTTTGACACCTCAAGATTTTTTAAATGTCGAATGGATTTTACGTGAAGAAGGTTCAGGAACGCGCGAAGTCTTTGATAACGCCATTTTACAGGATGTTCCTGATGCCAATATCCGTCTTACACTGGGTCATAATGAAGCAATTTTAAAGATTGTGGCAGGTGGTTTAGGAATGTCTTGTATTTCCAGACTTGCTATTGAACCTTTAATTGAAAAAGGACAGTTGGTAATTTTAGAAACGCCTTTTTGGGAGCTCACCCGTCCATTACATGTATTGGTACATCGTCAGAAATATCAGGGGCCAGGTTTAAAAGCCTTTATGAATTTCTGTGAAAATCGTGTGAATTGAGAATTTAAAATATAAATAAAAAAAACCTTTCATATGAAAGGTTTTTTTATAGGAAGGATTATTTAGAAATCAAATGTTACGCCCAGTTTATAAGTGCGACCAGCTCCAATTGTGGCAAAACCACTTTGAAATACACCATCCCAATATTTTTTATCTGTTACATTATCAACATTGGCACGGAAAGTTGTATTTACTCCGCCTAGTTTAGTTACATATTTAGCGCCTAAATCAACCAAAGTATAGTCTGGTAATTTTAATGTGTTGCCTGAATCTAAATACTGATCATCAATGTAAGTAACAAAAGTATTAACACTTAATCCTTCAATCAAAGGAATTTGATAATCTAAACCTAAGCCTGCGGTAAACTCTGGTGTACCTTCAACTGTATTCCCTTGATTTGATGCAGCTTTTTCATACTTAGTATCAATATAAGCCAAGTTCCCATAAACAATTAAGTCATCAGTTACTTTGCCAGATACACCATACTCAATTCCTTTAGATTTAGTTTCGGCACCATCTGTTGTTACTGTAGTAGTTTTACCTGCTACATAGCGTGAATCATTTGTCGACAAATTTAATGTCATAGTGCTTGGTTTTTCAATCTGATACATTGCTAAAGTATGCAACCAACGCTCACCTTGAAATTTCGCACCAATCTCATACTGTTTAGTTTCAAATGGCGCAAAAGTATTACCGTAGTTTGCATCCGCTGTAGAAGTAACCGTCGATCCTTGTACTAATGCTTCAACATAACTGGTATAGAACGATAAGCTATCTCCAAATGGCTTCACTACAAATGCAATACTTGGTGAAATCTTATCTTTGCTATAATTGCTCCATGTCTTAGTAGTCGCGTTAATTGAATCAATATCCATATCCTGATAACGTGCACCTAGGATTATTTGCAACTTGTCATTTAACATGGACATTTGATCAGTCAAGCTATAACTTAGAAACTCACTATGATTATATGGCCCCCAGACAGGATATGTTGTTGGCATTTCACCATAACTACCCACATCTGAATTATATAGATTAGTTTTAAATGATGATGATGTTGCAGCATAATGTTGCTTTAAATGGCTCGATAGATAATCTGCACGTAAGCCAACGGTATGTGAAACTAGTCCTGTATTAAATTGACCTTCCAAACCTATGTTAGCTGTACTATTATCATATTTAGCATGTACACGATAATATTGTGTTGAGGCATCTCCTGCCGCATTTGTGACAATCATTCGTGTGCCAAACAAATGACCTACATATTCTTTTTGAGCGTAACCAATTCCTGCATAAGCTTTTAAATTAGATAAAAGCTTATATTCACCTGATAAACCTACATATTGACTTTCTTGTTCCCCTTGAAGTTTAGGAAAATAATTTGTTTTACCATCTGGTGCTGCAAGTACACTTTTCAAAGTCGCAAACGATACCATTGCTGGCGAACCACCATCACGCTCGTCACGAACAGAATATGCATCAAGATTAATTTTTGCTTTATCTGTTGTGTAATCCAGTCCAATTACCGCAGCAGTATTTTTATCATCCATACCATCAATGATATGTTCGCCTTGTCCATAAGTTGCACTAGCTCTAGCGCCAAATTCTTTATTTTCTCCAAAACGGCGAGCTACATCAAAACCAGATTTATAGTATCCACCATCTTCATACATGGCAGAGACTTGCGTTAAATCCCTATCTGCACGTTTAGTGGTTGCCATAATAACACCACCTACCCCTCCACTCGGAGGCATGCCTGCGACCAAGGCGTTCGGCCCTTTTAATACTGTAACAGAACCTAAAATATCAGTTGGTGTACGACCTGTTGGCCCCATACCATAAGAACCATTTATATTCGCATCTTCCCAACCAACGCTCAGACCACGTATTTTAAAGTTTTCATTTAAATGCCCACTGTTGGTTGTTGTGCGTATACTTGGATCATTTTTTAAAACATCCATTACAGAATCAGCTTGTTTATCTTGTATCGCCTGCTCTGTATAAGACTGAATACTAAAAGGAGTGTTTAATAATGATTTTTCACCCAAAATACCTAAATTAGCATCTTTTTTAAGTTTTCCCGTTGCATCGGTTGCTTGTGAGTCCGCTTTAACAGTGATAGTAGGTAGCACAACATTTTCTTCTGCAAAGGCAAAAGCGGGTAGTGCAATGAGAGATAAAAATAATATGTTCTTTTTCACGAAATTTCCCCATTAAAAATCGGGCTAATTATATAAGATAAATTCTCAAATGAGAATAAAAACAATTATAAATTAAATTATCTTTTCTATTTTTCTAAACAGCAGCAAACAAAGTATCTGCTGTTTAGATTAGATAATTTAGAACTTATAGGTCAGAGAGCCTGTATAGCTAGTTGGGTCACCATAAGTATTTGCCCAAGTATTGAGGCGATACTTTTCATTTGTGATATTATCCACATTTAAAGCAACACTTAAATCACGATTAATCTGATATTTTGCCATTAAACTAACAAGTGCAAATTGATCTTGTTTATAGGCGATATAATTTACACCTGTGACATTGCCATTATAGAAAGCACTTTGCCAATTTACACCACCACCAATGGTAAGTTTTTTATCTAATACAGGTAGGTTATACGTGGTAAATAGCTTGTATTGATCCTCTGGGATCGTTGTATTTACTTTTACACCATTTTGTTTTGATTTTGCATGAGTATAACCAGTTTGAATATTCCATCCATCTAGAATTTCACCACTTGCTTCTATCTCATAGCCTTTAGTTTTTACACCATCCATTTCAGTATAATAGTTATCAGTTGGTAAGACGATTCCAACTAAATCAGAAGGAATATTATTTCCATATTTTGTACCAGCATCCGCTACATTATCCATCTTGGCTTCAAAATGGCTTTGTTGCACAAATAGACGAAAGGTAGAGTTGTTCTAATCTTCAGATATTTATGCAACAGCCACCGTTTTAGCTGTACCAAGTTGAGTAAATTTATTCAAAATATCGACTCTTATTTGCAAGTCAACCACCTGACGATTAAAGCATCGACTAGATACACCTTGTCCAAGTCGTTTCAAGGCAAACATTTTAGCCTCTATTCGGGATCGTCGATGATAACCAATATCTCGTTTCCACTGCTTTTGACCCTTGTCCCAACAGCCTTGTACTGCATGATTTCTTGCTTTACCAATTTCATTTTCTGCCCATAAAGCAGCATTGGAACGAGGAGGGATAATTACATTTGCTTGCCGTTT
>NZ_JEZN01000025.1:0-34910 GCF_000581715.1 Acinetobacter sp. 479375
AGTTGGAACAGGTTTCGTATCGTCAGGGCAAATTGAATTGCTATATCAGTGTAGGTAGGTTGACGTCCTTTTTTTCCAGTAGGTGTTGCAGACCATTGCATTTGGGGATCAAACCAAATGGTGAAAGCACCCCGTTGACGTAAAGCCTGATTGTACTCAGACCAGTTCGTTGTTTTGTATCGGCTTTTTGATTCTGTATTCATCTAACATGTATGGGGATGAAATTTATTTATGCAACAAAGCCCTTCAAAATATGAAGCACTTAGATTCAGGCGATTTTCAAAGAATGTCGCTTTAAAACCACCTTCATAGTTATCACCTTCTTGCGGATCCAATAAAGCATAATTGTAGTCACGGTTACTTTGTGGCATGAAAATATTAGTATAGCTTGCATAAGCAGTTAACCACGGAGCAATGTCATAAGTAATACCTGCATAAGGAGTAACTTTTGCATAAGTACTAAAATGGGTAGGTGTATTTTTGGTTGCAGTCGTGACTAATGTTTCATAATCATAGTCGGATAAACGAGCACCAGCAATGACATGTAAATGATCAATTGGATTCAAGCGTGTAGCCAAATAATATCCGACTTGCTCATATTTCTTGTTATTTACTCCCACTACTTGAGTCGCCGCGTTAGGTAATGCAACATCGCCATTCCACGTTCTCAAATCAACCGCATTAGCACTGTTAGAACCTGAAAAGTTGTTATTATTATTTTCAATATGCTGATAACTTGCACCCAACATCAACTCATGTTCACGACCAAATAATTGATACGGCCCTGACGCAGAAACATCTAAACTATGTTCTTCGGGATTGAAATTATTTTGTGAGGCGGCGAGAGATGCATAATGTGCTTTATAAGTTGTTGTACCTTTGATGACATCCTGATCAGAATAATTGACTGAGGCTACACCGATCACCCCAAACAGCGACTTAATTTGCTGTTGTGTATAGTTATAGTTTGCCTGCAAATTCCAACGATTTTCAAATTCATGTTTTGCTTGTGCAAATAGATTAATAGTATCAACCCGACTATATGCCAATTTTGCATTGGCATTAAAGCTAGGGGTGTATGGATTAATACCACCGTCAATACCATACATATCAATACCATGCACACCAAGACCCGTCACTTTGTTACGACTTAGCATACCACCAACAGAAACCGTTGTTTTAGGGTCAATATCAGCATCGATAATGCCATAGAGTGTCCCTGACTGATTATCTCCCCAAGCTTTCCATGAATCACCCTGACCATACGATGCCACAGCGCGACCACGAATAGAACCAGCACTATTTAAACCACCTTGTACATCAAATTGTGATCGGTAAGTATCCCATGAGCCACCACTCAGTTTAACCTCTCCAGTTGGGACACTACTATTGGCATGTTTTCTATTAAAATTTACACTTGCGCTTGGATAACCCGCACCATTAGTCAAGCCAGTAGCACCCTTAATTACGGTCACGTTTTCAAAAACAGCGGGGTCAAAATTACTCAGAGATGATCCATTTTTGCCATCAATCGCTGGCGCTGTCATAACACCATCAACTTGATAATTTACGATTTGTTTACCGCGAGCATAATAAAATACATATTCTCCCCCATTGCCTACTGCACCTTGCGCACCAAAACGCTGTACATATACACCCGGGGTCTGATTCAATACATCTTCAACAGTTGTTAAGTTTTGATCATCGATTTGTTCTTTTGTAATTACACTCACAGACTGAGGTGTATCTTTCAGCGCCAAATCCATCTTGGTTGCAGATTTAGATTTTTTAACGGTATAACCTTGCTGATCTTGATCGTCAGCTTTCAGTTTGATGGTCGGTAATATATCTTCAGCGTGAATAAAACTACTACCAGCCGCCATAAACATCATCACTGAAATTGTACGGGCTAATATTTTGGGTTGAGTATTAAACATTAAATGTACCCCTGTATAAAATTAGCGCAATCCTATCTCAATTGATAATAATTATCACTAACATTATACATACTATCTCCATAATTGTAATTGTATTTTTTTATTCACCTAAGCTAGTAAATAATTATTTCCATTTAATATTTATAAAAAATTTAAGGTTATTTTAATTTTTTAAAAAACTTAAACAGTAATTTAGCTGGAATGCACATCCCTTTTTTGCAAAAAAAAAGCCGCCAAATTGGCAGCTTTTTAAAGGAGTCTTTTAATCTTTTTGGACACTACCAAAAATCTTATCTCCTGCATCACCAAGGCCAGGCACGATATAACCTTGCGCATTCAATCCATCATCAATCGATGCGGTATAAATTTCCACTTCGGGGTGCAATTCATGCACTTTTTTAATGCCTTCAGGTGCAGCAACCAAAATCATGACACGAATATCTTTACATCCGCTGGCTTTAAGAACATCAATCGCAGCAACAAGTGAACTACCCGTCGCTAACATTGGATCAATAATCATCGCGATACGATTCGCTACATCAGGAACTAATTTTTTGTAATACGTTCGCGCCTGTAAGGTTTCTTCATCACGCTCCAAACCGAGTACACTGACTTTGGCACTAGGAATCAGGTTAAGTACGCCTTCCAACATGCCGATTCCTGCTCGTAAAATCGGAACGATGGTAATTTTTTTACCTGCAATACGCTGGGTCGTGACTTTGCCCGCCCAACCATCAACCTCATGATCGACCAGTTGCAAATCTTTTGTCGCTTCATAAGTCAGAAGCATTGTGACTTCTTGAGCAAGTTCACGGAAATTTTTTGTGCTGATATCCGAACGTCGCAATAAGCCAAGTTTATGACGAATCAGAGGATGACGGATTTCTTGAATGGGCACGGGAGAACACCTAAAACAACATTAAACTTGATATATTATAAATAGTTTTAGTGACGAAAATTAAAAAACCTCCACGAATGGAGGTTTTTTTTGTTAAAACACAAGCTTAATGCTGTTGTGATAACACAAAATGCAGAGGTGATAAAATCTCGCCTTCTAAGGCTAGTTTAATCACTGGATCTGGATAGATACCAATAATTAAAACCAATGCAGCCGCAGCCAAGACCATGATTCCACCTACTTTTTGTCCCCAATGCTTATCCGCATCGATACGAGGAACCTCAGGCGGAGTCATATACATGACCACCATCACACGTAGGTAATAGTACAAACCAATACCACTACCCACGATAATCATGGCTGCAAGGAACCAATGCTGAGTCGTTACCGCAGCCATTACCACAAGGAATTTACCAATAAAGCCCGCAGTTAATGGAATACCCGCCAAAGACAGCATCATTACGGTTAAAGTCGCAGTTAAAACAGGACGACGCCAGAATAAACCACGATAATCCGCAAGACTTTCAGCTTCATCGACATTGTTATAAGGACTAGACATCAACGCAACCGCACCGAATGCACCAATGGTAGTCAGTACATAAGTCACGACATACACCGTAACGCTACCTAAACTTGCGTAGGTCATGCTGATTAAAGCAATCAACAAATAACCAAAATGCGCAATCGATGAATAAGCCAAAATACGCTTTAAATTGACCTGACGAACTGCAAGCAAGTTACCCGCTAAAATAGATAACACGGCAATGATCGTTAAAATCGTTACTAGTGAATCGACAAGGATCGCACCAGAAGTCAGCATATAACGTACAAATAGACCAATTGTTGCCACTTTAGCCGCAGTCGCCAAAAAGGTCGCCATTGGCGCTGGCGCACCTGCATAAACATCAGGTGTCCATTTATGAAATGGCGCCAGTGAAAGTTTGAATGCAACCGCAAAAATGACCAGTGCAAGCCCTAAAATCACCATTGGTTGGCGAATCGCATTAAATAATGCTTGTACAGAATCATAGAAAGACAATGAACCTGTATAGGCATAGATATAAGCCATGCCCATCAAAAGCATTGCAGAAGCAGTTGCAGAAAGTACAAGATACTTCACACCAGATTCAAGTGAACGACTACGCTGATAGGTATAAGCCAACAAGCCATAAACTGGGATCGACATTAACTCAAGGCTAATGAAGAAAGAAGCATAATGCGCGCTTGCAACCATCAGCATTGCCCCTGATACCGAGATCAGAAGCAATAAGTAAAGTTCTTCGCGATTATCTTTATAGGTTTCAATATACGCATGTGACAAAGTACAGCACGCAAGTGAAGCCACAATAATGAGTAATTGATAAATCAGCGTAAACGGATCGATCATAAACATTCCCATGACATTCGATGGTACAAAATGACCACCAAACATCGTAATGAGAATATAAGCTGCGGCAAGGTTTAGACCCACCACTGAAGCGGTTGCAATTAAATTATGATTACGTTTAATTGCAATCAGGATCATCACAACGACTGCGGTCAACGCCACAATCATCACGGGTGCCAAAGGCATAAGCTGAGAAAAAGACATTGTGAAGTTCATGGCTTATTGGATCTCCACATTACTAAGCTGAGTCGCTGCTTGCTGAGTCAAGTCAACCACAGGTTGTACAGGACTATAGCTATTGGCTAACCATTGCATGCTTGAGTGCGATACGTCGAGGAAGGTTTGAGGATAAAGACCCAACCAGACCAAACCAATCAGACACACCATCAAAATAACAAGCTCACGTAAATTCAAATCTTTAAGCGGTTGAACATAGTGCTGTTTTTGTTCAGGGTTTGGCTCACCAAACAATGCTTTATGAATCAAAATCAAACCATATAGTCCTGCAAAGACCAAACTCACCGCAGCGATAATCGTGAACGCAGGATATTTATTAAATGAACCCATAAGGATCAGGAATTCACCAATAAAGTTACCTAGTCCTGGTATACCCACCAAAGCAGCCACAAAGAACATCAGGAAGAATGGTAAATATTGAAGCTGTCCACGCAAACCACCCATCAGGCGTAAATCACGCGTATGTAGACGCTCATAGACTTGACCAGACATAATGAAGAGTGCAGCAGAAGATAAACCATGTGCCAGCATCATGATCATTAAACCCTGATAGGTCAGGATATTACCGGCATAAATCGCAAGAAGCACAAAGCCCATGTGCGAAATTGAGGTATACGCCAACAAACGTTTCATATCGGTTTGCTGATAGGCACACCAAGCACCGTAGAAAATACCAATCAAACCAAAAATAATCGCGATATCTGCAAATTGTGCCGAAGCCGCTGGGAAGAATGGAATCACAAAACGGAGTAAACCATACGCAGCAGTTTTAATCAAAATACCTGCCAAGTCTACTGAACCCGCGGTCGGTGCCTGAGCATGCGCATCGGGTAACCAGCCATGCAGTGGAAATACAGGTAATTTCACTGCAAAACCAATAAACATACAGATCATAAAGGCATAAGCAACCGCAGGTGCTTGCTGATCAAGTGTATTGGCGACTGCAAGCAAGTAGTTGTAATCAAATCCGATCGAACCTGTCATCATGTAGCCATAGACCACCAGACCCAGAATACCAATCAGCATGATTAAACCTGCAATCTGGGTATAAAGGAAAAACTTGGTAGCCGCATAGACACGTGATTTTCCGTCTGCACCACGGTGACCCCATAGTGCGATCAGGAAGTAGATTGGAACCAGCATCATCTCCCAGAAGAAGAAGAACAAGAACAAATCAACTGCAAGGAAAACCCCGATCACGCCACCCAAAGACCATAAAAGGTTTAGATGGAAGAAACCGACATTTTTCTGGATTTCACCCCATGAACAACCAACTGCCAAAACACCCAGTAGTGCAGTCAGGCCAACCATCAAGAGTGATAAACCATCAATAGCAAGATGGATATTAATCCCTAAAGTCTGAATCCAAGGAAGATTAAACTCTGCTGACCACGTTGGAACTCGAGCACCAAGCTCATAATGAAATTGACCACTTTGCCATAGTGCAAGTGTCAATCCCAAAGTCACGAGCATACCAATTAAGGCAATCCAGCGCGGTAAATGCTGATCGAGCTTGTCGACCAACCAGCAAACAAAACCAGCAATGAAAGGAACTAAAATCAGCGCGGGTAAAATTAAATTGTTTTCCATTTTATTTCCCCACCACCTGAATAACGATAAGGATCATCAACAGCACGACGACACCAAGCGACATACTGGAAGCGTATTCACGCACTAAACCAGTTTGACGTGAACTCGTAAATTTGTTGCCGCCTTTCACTAAGGCAGGCAATACCAGCCACATGCTATCGATTGGATCTCGACCTAAAAGTCTTGCTATAAACAAATAAGGTTTTACAAACACGATGTTATACAAGGCATCAAAACCAAATGCAGTACGACAAATATGCACTAAACCTGAACCCAAATCACTTTGAGCAAAAGATTTAACTGCCGCGTAAGCAAATACAAACAACAAGATTCCTACGATTAAACCCGCAATCGCAATACCGCTTGCCAAATGTTCTGCGTGAGAAACCGCAGCTTCCAAACTTTCTGGAATCACAAAACTTGGAATATTAGCACTGCTTAAAAGCTTCAAAACTGGAGCTTGTAAGAAGTAACCGAAACCTGTCGATAAGAATGCAAGAATAGCCAAAGGTCCCCAGTAAGTCACACCATGAATAGCATGTGCTTCTGTTTTTTCTTCGCCAAAAAATACCACCCAGATTAAACGGAAAGTATAAATAGACGTTAAGAATGCACCTGCAACCCCGACCCAATACAAGGTATTGTAAAGTGGTAAGTTTGCAATCACAGATTGTGCATAAACTGCGCCTAAGATCGCATCTTTAGAGAAGAAGCCAATGGTCACGATTGGAAGCGCAGCAAGTGCACCGCCGCCGATGACAAAACACCAGAATACAAATGGAATCTTTTTACGCAAACCACCCATCTTGAAAATGTTTTGTTCATGATGACACGCTAAAATCACTGCACCAGAAGATAAGAACAATAACGCTTTAAAGAATGCGTGAGCCAACATATGGAACAGACCTGCCTGATAGGCTTCTGCACCCACTGCCATAAACATATAACCCAACTGACTCATCGTTGAGTAAGCCAAAATACGTTTGATATCGGTTTGAACCAATGCTGCAAAACCTGCGACGAGCAAAGTTACAGCACCTGTAATTGAAATGAATTGCATCACTGCTGGCGCCATTTCAATCACGCTATGCATACGACTGGTCAGATAGACACCCGCTGTCACCATCGTTGCAGCGTGGATAAGTGCTGAAACAGGCGTAGGGCCTGCCATCGCATCGGCCAACCATGTTTGTAATGGAATCTGCGCAGATTTACCTGCCGCACCCAAGAACAACATTAAAGCGGTCCAGATTGAAAGCGATGAGCTTTGTGTCATCACTGTCGCCGCATTTTCAACGATATAATGCGTATTTAACGTACCAAACTGTTGATAAAGCAGGAACAATGCAATAAGTAAAAATACGTCACCAACACGTGTCACTGTAAATGCCTTGATCGCAGCCCAGCCATTGTCTGGATTTGAATAATAAAATCCAATCAATAGATATGAGCACAGACCGACGCCTTCCCAACCCAAGAACAATAACGCCAAGTTATCGCCAAGCACCAACACCAACATGCTGGCAACAAACAGGTTGAAATATGAGAAGAAACGCGCATAGCCTTCTTCGCCGCGCATATACCATGAAGCAAAGATATGGATGAGGAAACCCACACCCGTAATCATGCCTGTCATCAGTAATGACAAACCATCGAGATATAGCGTAATACCCGGTGCAAAACCACCGACATTAAACCAAGTCCACAAATGTTGGACAAAAAATGGTTGTCCACTGCTGGTAAATGCAAGTCCGGCAATGAGAGCAAACAATGCAGAGAGTCCAACCGAGCCGACACCAATAATGGCTGCGACATTTTCAGAGAGCTTGTCGCGCCCTACCGCTAATAAAATAAAACCGATCAGCGGAAAAAGAATCGTTAAATATAAAGTACTCATCCGCGCATCTCACTAGCAGCATCCACATCCAGATGGTGGAAGCGATGGTAAAACTGAAGGACAATCGCAAGACCAATACAAGCCTCTGCCGCAGCAAGAGTCAAAATCAGGATAAACATAATCTGACCATCAGGTTGTGCCCATGCACTTCCTGCTAAAACAAATGCCAATGCCGCAGCATTCATCATGATTTCAAGGCTCATCAACATAAAGAGAAGATTGCGTCGCACCATTACACCGTAAAAACCCAGTGCAAAAAGAATGGTTGCAACAATCAAACCATGTTCTAAAGGGATATTGCCCATTGTTATAGTTCCCCTTCTGCACTTGGTTCACGTTTACCTAAGTGGAATGCTGCAACTAATGCTGCAAGCAATAACATCGCGGCAACTTCAACCAATAATAAATAATGAGTAAACAAAGCTTGACCGACTGCTTTTGGACCGATCACTTCACGACCCATGACTTGTCCCGGTACCGTGTAATCACTTGATAACATCCAGACCAAAGTCAAACCGAGCAGAAAGCTCATCAGTGCTGGAACTGCCCATGTTTCAGAGCTCAACCACTTACGTTCTTGTTCCACAGTATGCTGACCTAAATTCAGCATCATCACCACAAAGACGAACAGAACCATAATTGCACCAGCATAAACAATCACTTCAAGCGCACCAGCAAATGGCGCACCCACGATCATGAAGATACCCGCTACTGCAAGTAATGAAACAATCAGACTGAGTAAAGCATGTACAGGATTCGCATTGGTCACCACACGAATCGTAGAGACAATGGCCACGAGAGCCATCAAATAAAATGGCCACATCATGGTAATAAACTCCGTACATCGATAGGTGCACTTTCTTTTTGCGCTTGACCTTTACCTTTACCATCAATTGCCATACCCGCAACACGGTAGAAGTTATAGTCAGGATATTTACCTGGACCAGAAATCAATAGATTTTCTTTTTCATAAACCAAGTCCTGACGCACGTACTCACCTAACTCAAAGTCAGGAGTAAGCTGAATCGCGGTCGTTGGACACGCCTCTTCACACATGCCACAGAAAATACAACGAGAGAAGTTGATACGGAAAAATTCTGGATACCAGCGTCCGTCTTCTTTTTCTGCTTTTTGCAGTGAAATACAGCCGACTGGACAAGCCACTGCACACAAGTTACATGCCACGCAGCGCTCTTCACCGTCTGGATCACGAGTCAGAATAATACGGCCACGATAGCGAGGCGGTACAATTTCCTCTGCTGGGACTTCAGGATAAAGAATTGTGTCTCGTTTACGCGTAATGTGGGTAAATACCATCCACAAGGTACGAACGATTGACCCAACTCCAGCTAGAACTTTATACATTTTGTACTCCCTGCTGTCTTAGGCCTGATTCATCAGAATCACAGCACCAGTCACGAGTAAGTTGACTAACGCCAGCGGCAAACAAATTTTCCAACCAAAATTCATGACTTGGTCATAACGCGGACGCATTAAAGAACCACGAGCCAAAATAAACATCATCATAAAAAACGCTGTTTTAATAATGAACCAGAACACAGGCGGAACAAACGGAATTTCAAGGTTAAATGGCGCAAGCCAACCACCAAAGAATAAGGTCACGATCAAGGCAGAAATCAGTACGATATTCACATATTCTGCAACGAAGAACATGCCCCACTTCATACCACCATATTCAACGTGATAACCTTCAGCCAATTCTTGTTCAGCTTCTGGTTGGTCAAATGGATGACGATGCGTGACCGCAACACCCGCGATCACAAATACCATAAAGCCAATAAACTGCGGAATGATAAACCAAACATCGCGTTGCGCTTCCACAATTTCACGCAGGTTAAATGAACCTGCGATGGCAACAACGCCCATCAGGGAAATACCCAAAAACACTTCATAAGAAATGGTTTGAGCCGCAGAACGTAAACCACCCAGTAACGAGTATTTGTTGTTTGATGACCAACCACCAAACAGCACGGCATAAACTGCAATACCCGCCATTGCCATAAAGAACAATAGACCAATACTCATGTCCGCAACGCCAAGCGTCGGACTGATTGGAATCACCATAAATGACAGTACCGCAGTTGCCATTGCCACTGCTGGTGCCATACGAAAGGTCAATTTATCGGCAAACTTTGGTGTCCAGTCTTCCTTGAACATGATCTTCAGCATATCTGCCACGATCTGAAACATACCGCCTGGCCCTACACGATTAGGACCATAACGGTCTTGCCAGAGTGCCAAAAGACGACGTTCAATAAATGACATTAAAGCTGCAATCACAACCACTACCAGCATAATCACAATCGCTTGAACCACAGCATAAGCAATTGGCCAGTTCTCAGCCCAAAGCGGTGTTTGACGCATAATTTCTTGTTGCATGAATTACACTCCTACCGCGACTGATACAGGTTCAGCCAAAGACACCGTCGGTGCCAAACCAATTGGATAACCGATATAACCCGTTGGTAAATATTCAATCACCTGAACAGGTAAGCTCACTGTGGTTTCACCCGCTTGTAATGAAATACGTTCACCATCTTTGAGATTCAAACGAGTTGCATCTTGTTCACCCAAAGCAAAAGTGGCTTCAGGAATACGAGACTGCATGGCAGGTGTCTTAATGGTAAATTCACCCGATGCAAAAATGTGATGCATTGGAACCAGACGGAAACTTTCAGGATTGACCGTAATCGCTGCTGGTGCAACAAAGCTACGTGCAGGACGTTTTGGTAAACGATCAAATAAACGAATACCTGAGTCGCCACCTTTCAAGTGACCACCGACTTCATCTTGGTATTTATTCCAAGATTGTGGCGAGTTCCAACCCGGTGCCCATGCAAATGGAACCAATGATGATGCTTTTTGTGGACCCACATAACCTTCCATCGAGAAAGTTAAAGCTGAATCGACATCCACAGGTTGTTTTGGTTCATGTACAGAAATTGGTGCACGAAGTGCGGTACGACCTGAATAACGACGCGGTTCACGCGCAATTTTTAAACCATGAACACGGTAGCCTGCATCTGGTGCAACGTCCTGAATCGCTTCAAGCACAGGAACATTTTTCACCACAGATTCAATCACATCATCCAGTAAAGTCCAGTTAATCACTTTACCGTTGAGTCCTGTTTCAATAGCATGTAACCAACGCCATGATTCTTTGATCGCATACTCTGGCTTGTAATAGCTTGGATCATAAACTTGGTAGAAACGTTGCGCACGACCTTCCTGACTCACCACTGTACCATCACCCTCAGCAAAACTTGCCGCTGAAAGCACGATATCGGCCTGTTTCACAGTCTCAGTTTCACTGTGATCCAACACAATTACGGTTTGCGCTTTGACAAGAGCAGCTTTGACTTGAGGTGCAGGTAAACGACGGAATAAGTCATTTTCCACGATCACGACAGTGTCATAATCTTGTGCAAAGACTTGTTCTAAGCTTTGACCACCAAACAATGCCAGACCCATTGAGTTCACTTCAGGCACAGTCAGTGTAAGACCAGCATTGCCTAGATTTTGTGCGACTTGCGCAGCCGCTTCCATAATCGCAGGATCTTGTAAGCTAGTACCCGAAATCACCAAAGGTTTTTTCGCAGCTTTTAAACTGTCAGCAATGCTTTGAGCAAAGGCTTTGGCATCATCATCTAGACCATTGAGGGTTTCACCTTTCACGGCTGCCGCAATAGCAAAACCAAGACGCGCAATGTCGTTTGGAGATGCAACTACTTCACCTGTTGCTACATCCGCTAACCGAGTTTGCGTTGCTGCCAAAATATAAATCGGAGATTTCTCATCCTGACCAATACGTTGTACAGGTTCTGCTAACCAGTCTGGAGTACGACGATCCGCCGCCATTTGTTTGGCTTTATTTTTCGCTGCTTGACGAACGGATAATGCCATACGCGGTGCAGTTTGAGTGAGGTCTTCACCTAAAATCAGTACTGCATCATAGCTTTCGACTTCACGCATATTCGGGTTGTAAACACCCTCGGTTTGCATGATTGAAGCCGCAAGCTCAACCAGATTTTGCTCTTTTTGCGACAGGCCTGTTGAGTAGTTTTCTTGTCCGACTAGCTCACGTAATGCATAGTTCGATTCAAGACTGGCACGTGGAGAACCGATTCCCAGTACTTTTTTACCTTGAAGTTTTAAGATGACTTCATCCAGTGCCTGATCAACTGAAACTGAACTGACTGCTTCACCGACACGGAACTGTGGCTGACGCGGACGATCTGCGCGGTTCACATAACCCGTACCAAAGCGACCTTTATCGCAGAGGAAGTACTGATTGACCTCACCGTTAAAACGGTTTTCTACACGGCGCAATTCACCATAACGCTCACCCGGAGAAATGTTACAACCTGAAGAACAGCCCTGACACACGCTTGGTGCATACTGCATATCCCATTTACGGTTATAACGTTCAGAGTGAGTTTTATCGGTAAATACACCTGTTGGACAAACTTCTGTCAGGTTACCTGAAAATTCAGACTCCAAAGTGCCAGACTCTGGACGACCAAAGTACACACGCGATGCATTGGCATAGACACCAAAGTCAGTCCCGCCTGCGTAGTCTTTGTAGTAACGCACACAACGATAACACGCGATACAACGGTTCATTTCATGTGCAATAAACGAACCCAACTCTTGGTTATAGTGCGTACGTTTAGTAAAACGATAACGACGACGGTCATGACCTGTCATGACGGTCATATCTTGTAAATGACAGTGCCCCCCTTCTTCACAGACTGGGCAGTCGTGCGGGTGGTTGGTCATTAAAAATTCAACCACTGACTCACGAAAATCAACCGCTTCTTTATCTTCGATTGAAATAAACGTATTGTCAGCCGCGGGTGTCATACATGACATCACTAAACGTCCACGGGTATCGTCAGCATTTGCATACTGAGTCACCGCACATTGACGACATGAACCCACAGAACCTAAGGATGGATGCCAACAAAAATATGGAATGTCGATGCCTAGGGACAAACATGCTTGTAGCAGGTTTTCTGACCCATTGACTTCATATGATTTTCCATCGACATGAATTGTAGCCATAGTCGAATTCCTTAAACTTGTTCTACGTGACTGGCTTGGGCAACAGGACGATTGGTCACTTTTGCTTCAAACTCGCTACGGAAATATTTGAGTGCGCCCATAAGCGGCTCCATCGCACCCGGTGCGTGGGCACAGAAGGTCTTACCGATCCACAACTTTTTGGTGAGTTCAGACAAATGCTCGATGTCTTCCATCTTGCCTTCACCATTTTCAAGTGCTTTCAGTGCTTTGACCGCCCAAGGTAAACCATCACGGCATGGTGTACACCAGCCACATGATTCACGCGCAAAGAACTCTTCAAGGTTACGTACCGCAGAAACCATACATTGGGTTTCATCCACCACCATCAACAAGCACGTACCTAAACGCGAACCTGCTTTCATGATGCTTTCAGAATCCATCGGAAGATCAATATGCTCAGCTGCTAAAAAGTCAGTGGATGCACCACCCGGTAACCATGCTTTAAGTTTCAGACCATCACGCATACCACCCGCGTAGTCTTCAATCACTTCACGCGCAGTCGTACCAAATGGCAACTCCCAAAGTCCTGGGAATTTAACTTTACCTGAGGCACCATAAATTTTAGTACCTGGATCTTTGGATTTACCCGCAGACAAACCGATATACCACTCAGGACCACGTAACATGATCGCGGGTAAGTTGTTATAAGTTTCGACGTTATTGACGATGGTTGGACGCCCCCATGCTCCTGCAACTTGCGGGAATGGCGGTTTAGTCCGTGGATTAGCACGACGACCTTCTAGCGAGTTAATCAATGCAGTTTCTTCACCACAGATATAACGGCCAGCACCTGTATGCACAAACAGCTCAAAATTCCAGCCTGTATCCAGAATATTGTCACCCAAATAACCTTTGGCACGAACTTGTTCCAAAGCTTCATTTAAGTATTGAGCCGCTTCAATATATTCACCACGAATAAAGATATAACCCTGCGTTGCCTCTAAGGTATAAGCAGCGATCAACATGCCTTCAATCAATTGGTGCGGAAGACGTTCCATCAACAAACGGTCTTTGAATGTACCGGGTTCCATTTCATCGGCATTACAGATGAGATAGCGTGGACCACCATCATTCGGTGCCATGAGCGACCATTTAATCCCTGCTGGGAAACCTGCACCACCACGGCCTTTGACCGTTGCTGCTTTAATGACTTCCAAAACTTCCGCAGGTTTCATTTCAATGGCTTTCTTAAAGCCTTGATAACCCTCTAAAGCTTCGTAATCATCGGCATTGCGGACATGTTCCTGTTTACTCAAACGCCAAGTCAGTGGATGAGTTTCTGGATTACCTTCGCCATAAATCGGTTTTGGTTCAGTATTCATACATACTTCTCCAATAACTGTTTGACCGAAGATACATCTACCAAACCATGGGTATCTTCATCAATCATAAGTGTTGGGCCTTTATCACAATTACCTAAACAGCAAATGGGTAATAAGGTAAAACGGCCATCTTGCGTGGTTTGACCATACTGAATACCCAGCTCACGTTGGAACGCTTCAGCCAAAGTTTCAGCACCCATCAAGAAGCAGGCAATCGAGTCACACAATAAAATTACGTGACGACCCACAGGTTGGCGATAAATACGGTTATAAAATGTCGCCACACCTTCCAAATCTGCAACGCTAATCGTTAATAACTGCGCGATTGCATTCATCTGTGCATCATCTACCCAGCCATTACGGCGTTGTACGCACTTCAGTGCATCCAATGATGCCGCACGTGGATACGGATAGTGATCAATGTGATGTTCTATTTCGTGGATTTCATCCGCAGTCAAAATCCCTTCAACATTCACACGTGGCTTTTTATCAGTCAAAATCATCATAATGCGTACCCCTTAGCGATCCACGTCGGCCATAACCACATCAATGGTTGCCAGATAAATGATCAAGTCTGAAACCAGACTACCGTTAATCACAGATGGAATTTGCTGTAGATGGGTAAAGGTCGGTGTACGAATACGAGTACGATAACTCATGGTTGATTTATCAGACGTCAAATAATAGTTAGACGCACCTTTCACCACTTCCGCCATCACAGATGCTTCACCCGCTGGCATGACAGGCCCCCATGACACACTTAAGAAGTGCGTAATCAGAGTTTCAATATCTTGCAGGGTTTTATCTTTCGGTGGTGGAACTGCCAGAGGATGATCCGCTTTATACGGACCAGATGGCATATTATCCAGACATTGTTTCACGATTTTGAGCGATTCTTCGATTTCGCGATAATGCACCATGACACGAGCATAGGCATCGCCTTCATACTCAAGTGGTACTTCAAAATCGTAATTTTCATAACCACTGTATGGACGATATTTACGCACATCAAAGTCAATACCTGTGGCGCGTAAACCAGTGCCTGTTATTCCCCAAGCCAATGCAGATTTTGCATCATATTGAGCAACATTACGGGTACGACCTTCAAATACTGAGTTTTTAAGTGCAGCAGTATGATATTCCTTCAAACGCTTTGGCATCCATTCGAGAATGTCACGAATCAGTTTTTGCCAGTTGTTTGGAAGGTCATGTGCTGTTCCACCGATACGGAACCACGCAGGATGCATACGGAAACCTGTGATCGCTTCAATCGCGTCATAGATTTTTTGACGATCGGCAAACATATAGAATACTGGGGTCATACCACCCGCATCCTGAATCGCCGTACCGATATATAACAAGTGGTTGTTGATACGGAACAATTCCGACATCATGACACGGATACATTGCGCACGTTCAGGCACTTTAATACCCGCAAGCTGCTCAACGCCCATGACATAAGGCATGTTTTGCGCACAACCGCCCAAGTAGTCCACACGGTCGGTATAGGGAATGAACGAGTGCCAAGTTTGACGCTCAGCCATCTTTTCCACACCACGATGGTGATAACCGATATCAGGCACACAGTCTTTGACTTCTTCACCATCTAACTGTAACACCACACGGAACGCACCATGTGCAGATGGATGGTTAGGACCCAAGTTCAGGAACATGAAATCCTCATCGGCATTTCCACGTTTTAATCCCCAATCTTCTGGGACGAAACGCAAATGTTCCTGTTCAAAATCCTGCTTGGCTTTGTTCTGCATATACGGGGTATATTCGGTCGCACGTGCAGAATATTCTTTACGCAGTGGATGCCCTTCCCAATAAGTTGGTAACAAAATTCGACGCAGCATCGGATGCCCTTCGAAATTGATCCCGAACATATCGTAAGCTTCACGTTCGTACCAGTTGGCATTTGGCCAAATATTGGTGGCTGTTGGAATGTTAATATCATTCTCATTCAGCGCTACTTTAATACGAATATCACTATTACGTTCTAATGATAATAAGTGATAGAACACCGTGAAATCAGATGCAGGCAAACCATCACGATGGGTACGCAAACGCTCGTCCACCGCAGATAAGTCAAACAACATCACGTAAGGACGTTCTACTTTACGCAAAAACATCAGTACATCTTGTACGCGTGCGCGCTCAACCCAGACAGTCGGAAACTCTTCACAAGTCGGTTGCACGTAGAAGTTTTCACCAAACTTGGTTTGGAGTTCCTCTACAATTGCAAATGCTGGGCGTGAATCAACTGGAGTCGATTCTGGCATAGCAATGTCAGTTTCAGCCATTGGCTTGGCTTCCTATTTAATACAAATTCAGTCAATTTTTCTGATGAAACATATCCAGTCGATATATCAAAACTTCATCATGAATAATTATTTAATTTCATCCATAGAGCGTAGGTTTTTCACCGCAATACGTTCAGCATTTTTGCGATCGCGTTCTGGCATCATCTTTGGCTTATACACTGGCTTAAGATCATCACCGATTACGGCAGAAAGTGGACGGCGCTCTAATTGAATTTGGTCTTGGAGTAGCATTAATGCTTGAATCAATGCTTCAGGACGAGGCGGGCAACCTGGGACGTACACGTCAACAGGAATAATTTTATCGACGCCCTGTACAACCGAATAAATGTCGTACATACCACCTGAATTTGCACAAGCTCCCATGGAAATGACCCATTTTGGCTCAAGCATTTGCTCATAAAGACGTTGAATAACGGGCGCCATTTTGACAAAACAGGTTCCAGCAACAATCATCAAGTCAGCTTGACGCGGTGAAGCACGAATAACCTCAGCACCAAAACGTGATAAGTCATGCACACCTGTTAAGGTGGTTGCATACTCAACGTAACAGCATGAAGTACCAAAGTTAAATGGCCAGACTGAGTTTTTACGCCCCCAGTTGACCACATTATGCATCACATCTTCCAGACGGGTCATGAAGACATTTTTATTGACTTCTTCTTCAAGCGGATCAGTGACAATTTGGCGTTCTTGCAAAGGATATTGATCAGCACTCGGATTCGCACGGGTTAATGTATATTTCATCCCGAGTTACTCCTGTTCAGATGAGGTTTGAGTCGCTGAAATAGACTTCATACGACCTGAGGATTGAGCTGGAATATGACCTGTAGGGTCCATCACCAACTCCTCAATAGAATTGAAGCGGGTAATATCAGCAAGATTCATCTGTGCAGAACCCACTTTGGCTTTAATTCCTGCTGATTTACGACGATCTGCTGGTGCCCAGTTCAATGCACCTACAGCAAATGCATAAACTAAAGCAATCAATAAATCGACAACAAAAATTACAACCGTCGTAAAACCAAGCCAACCCACTTCACGGACAGAGGTTGCCCATGCGTATAAGTAGAGTGCTTCAAGGTCAAAAACAACGAAGAAAATCGCGACCAAATAAAATTTTGCAGACAAGCGGATACGTGCCCCACCTGCGCTCACAACACCTGATTCAAATTGCTCTTGCTTCGCGCGCCCCCACGATTTACCCCCTAGGAGCAAGGGAACGGTAAGCATAAAAACGCACAGAAATGTAACACCGATCACGAAGGCAATAGTTGCCCATTCGTATGGAGTAATGGCACTCATGCGGGGATAACTCCTGGCAGGCCTATTATTTAACAAAGAATGTATGTATTGGCCTTCAAATACACCAAACATAAAATTAATCCCGCCAATTGTACCTGATTTCTAATTTCTGTTGCTAGGTGAAGTACCTTAGTCTTTAGGATGATTTTTTGGACAATTTTAGAAAATATAGGGCTTGAACGCTAAATCCACTGGTATTTATCGGTTTATCAAATCAATTCTCATATTATGATTATTTTTTTCATTTTCTTACATTTTAACCAATATTTCGGACAATTTTGTCCTAAATCATGATTACACCTTTAACCATCACTTATCCTGTATTTTTTTGAATTATTTTGCTATTTTCTCAAGAAATACTCTCAATCTCAAACTTGGCATAAAATCAGCCTACATTAAACGGTGATTTTGCTGAAAATTAAAGCTATAAAAGACTATCTCAAGTTCAAAAGAGCATGCTATTTTGAGAAGTAGATCATGCTGAACTCGAGTGGTATTTTTTACTTCAATTCAAATTAGGATTGAAATAAAACTGATTAAACAAGCAGAATTTCTAAATGAGGAAAATAGATAAAATTAGATCTATAAATCTTTGCAATTCAGTTACATGCTTTAATTAACTTTATACACATCAACCTTGAGCCAATGTGTATGCTAAAAACAAAGAATAAGGAGTAAAATCAATGAGTCTGCACTATACACATAAGCCTAACTACTTTCTTTATGCTCAATTGCTCATTCGACATATTCAAGAATATGTGCAAAAGCATCCCGATGCAGACAATGCAATTTTTGATTTACGTGATATTTATGATCTGTTTCGTCACGATCTCGCATCAACTACAACCAATTTAGAAGGTATTCTTAACATTACGGACGAGTATCGTATTGAAACCATCAATGGTGATCAAAAAATTATTAGTGGTTATAAAATCGATGCAGAAAATAACTTTCTCTTAATCGATTTTGATCAAGACGCTTTAACCAGTTTACGCGCAGGCAAAGCCCTGATTGCACCAGATGCGAGCTTACAAGAATAAACTGATTCAAATCAGACAAAAAGAAAGCACTCTAATGAGTGCTTTCTTTTTGTTTTGATAGATTTTTTTGTTTAAGCTTTTGATTAAAGCGTTTTGCTGGCCACAGCATAATAAAACGCGAACCACCCAAATCAGGACTTTCATCCACACTAATGGTTCCACCAAACCAGTACGCAATCCGACTCACAATAGATAACCCTAAACCATAGCCACCTGAAGCCCGTGTACGACTATCATCCAGACGAGCAAAAGCTTCAAAGATACGCTTCCGATCTTCTTCAGGAATACCAGAACCATCATCCTCTACACAGACAAAAGCATTTCCATCTGCGCGGATACCACCACTCAAGCGAACTTTATGATCACAATGACGTACTGCATTACCCACCAGATTTTGTACAACACGATGCAAATAGCGACGTTCTGCATCTGCTATCACATAATTCGGCGGCGGTATCAGCTCAATTTCTTTTTGAGTTTTTAGCGCCTCGGTTTCAACGGCGACCTGATCCAACACATCAATCAGAGCAATTTCCTCAAAATCCAGCGAAGGTGTCCCCTGCTCTAGCTTGGCATAAGTCATGATCTCATCAATCAAGGTATTTAAGGCCTCAATATCTTTATCAATCATTTCCATTTGCTGAATCCGATAATTGTAATCATCTTCTTCAGCCAGCATTTCCATCCCGAAACGGACGCGTGCCACAGGCGTTCGTAGCTCATGCGAAACTGCGCGCATCAATTCGCGCTGCGCTTCAATCAAACGCTGAATATGATCTGACATATTGTTATAGCTCGATGCCAGATTGGCCATCTCATCACTACCATCAATAGGCACCCGCAAAGATAAATCGCCAGACTTCATGCGATTTAGAGCAAATCGTACCTGTCTGATTTTTCTCTCTAGCGGCAAGATCAGTCCATAAACCCCTAAACTCAACAAAAATAAGCTAAATAAGGTAATTCCTGCCGATAACTGAAATGGCATCCAGTTAAACATAGGCACTGGACCTAAAACCAAAACCTCAGTCGGATTATTCGGCATTGGAGAAACAATAGAGATTGTGGTTCCACGTACCGTAGCGCTGTCTTTATACAACATCACACTTTGATCCTGACGCAAGCGACCAATTTGCTCAGAATCCAGCTGGATATCTTTAACATCCTGAATGGTGATTGGATAAGAAAAATGCTTTTGAATACGATTAATGTATTCTTTTTCCTGACCTGGATAATAAATCAAGTAGTCCAAAATAAAGATGGGAAGCGCTTTCATTTGGCGCTCACCAATTTTATCTACTTTGACATAAAGGAAATGTTGACTATCTTCGGGCAAACCAATAATGACGTAAGCAATGCTGTTTTCAGCATCATAACGAACAACTGATTTTTGTTCTTCAATACGTTTCTTTTCTGTTCTGGAAAGCTCAATTTTATTTGACGCCACATAATAAATCGGCAGTTCAAGTAAATCAGAGGCATCTGAAATCCAGTCCAGTTTTTGTTGTTCTCCCGGCTGTCGAGCAACACCTTCACTGATGACAAAAGAAATACCATCCGTCAGGGATTCACGATATTCCTGAGCACGTTGGTAATTGATGATCTGAACCAGCAAGTAGCCAAATAAAGCCACCAACATAACCAAGACCACCAAACCCGCATAAATGCGTAAGAAGATACTGTGTTTAAACACTCGATCAACCTTATTGGGAGATTTTTACTAACAATGGATGTTTCACATACCATTGGTTTCTTTTACAAATAAATAGCCTTTGCTACGCACAGTTTTGATACGTTTCGGGTTCTCTGGATCATCGCCAATTTTTGGACGAATGCGTGAAATACGCACATCAATCGAACGATCCTGTCCATCGTATTCAATCCCACGCAGACGCTCAAAAATATCTTCACGAGACAAGATGCGACCTGCATTTGAAGCCAATAGCCAGAGTAAGTCATATTCCGCACTAGTGAAATCGACTAGATCACCATTCAAGGTCACTGAGCGTCCACCATTATCGATGACCAAATCATCAAATTCGATGCGTTGTGCTACTTCATCTTCAACCGTTTTATCAGTACGACGTAACAAAGCACGAATGCGCGCCAATAATACACGAGGCTGTACAGGTTTAGCCACATAATCATCTGCGCCCATTTCCAGACCCAAGACCTGATCCATATCTTCAGTACGCGCAGTTAACATCAAGATCGGCGAATGGTAGTGAGGACGCACTTCTCGACAAACGGTTAAACCATCTGCACCTGGTAACATCACATCGAGTACGACAAGATCAGGCTGTTCACTGATAATACGACGGATTGCACGATTACCATCTGTTTCAACCCCAACCTCTAGCCCATTACGAATCAGATATTCCTGCGTTAGACGTGCAAGACGCTCATCATCTTCAACAATCAGAATCTTAGGTAACTTTTCTTCCTGGCTCATACAATGCCCCTATTTATATATTTAAGTGTATCTGTTTAAAATCCGACAGATAGACATGCTTCATAGAAAGCAATATACACACGTTTACATTGTAAACAAGTCCTTGTTCACCAAACTGATACACGCCAGTTGTATTTTGTTGCAATTTTATTAGCTGTTGAATTTTCAGTGATTTTATTATTTTGGTTTAAAAATTACCACTTATCTTAATTCGCTAAATAGTACGTATAAATATTAAACAAATTATTTCTATAGCCGCTTTTTAAGCCTGTAAATGTCTGTTTTTTGAGTTATCCACATAGTTATCTATACGTAATTTTTTAGGACTTTGCTAAGCTATGCATCGCAGAATCAGACAGATAATGAATGAATAAAAAATTAATAAAATGTCAAGATTGATATCACATTAAAATTCCCGTATCTTGTGTTTAAAACAAACACTAACCACTAAGTCTTGTGTTTATTCCTCAAATATCGAGCCACCTTTTTGCCCGATTGAAACGGTCCAATGAACATAACTATAGATGACAATGGAGCTATGCTGACATGAGCGTAATCACTTCAACTCCTGGCCAACTTCAGGTGATTAAACGCACTGGGGAAGTTGCTGTATTTGATGCAGAGAAAATTTCCGTTGCGATTGGTAAAGCATTTCTGGCGGTCGAAGGACAACAAGGTGCAGATTCAAGCCGTATTCACGACCGTATTACTCAACTTACAGAAATGGTCATGAATACTTTTAATCGTCGCTTACCTTCTGGCGGCACGATTCACATTGAAGAAATTCAGGATCAGGTTGAACTGGCCTTGATGCGTACAGGCGAACAAAAAGTTGCGCGTGCTTATGTCATCTATCGTGAACAACGCGCCAATGCCCGTCAACAGGCTGGTGCAAATCATCACCCGACTTTACAGATTACGGATGCCAATGGTCAGCTCCAACCATTAGATCTCGATGCGTTATCAGCAGAAGTTGAGAAAGCGGCTGAAGGTCTAGAAGGGATTGATGTTCAAGCGATTGTTGATGAAACAGTTAAAAACTTATATAATGGCGTGAAAGCGAGCGATATTGCCACGACAATGATGATGGCAACACGTACCCGCATTGAACATGAGCCAAATTATACCTATGTCACTGCGCGCTTGTTACGTAATGAGTTGGTGGCTAAAGGTCTGACCTTCTTAAATCTACCTGTAGATACCCTAGAAAACGATGCGCTTGAAACCTTCCTGAAAAAAGGGGTTGAACTTGAGTTACTCGATCCAGAATTATTAAACTTTGATCTTGCCAAACTTGCAGCAGCAATCAAACCAGAGCGATCAAATCAGTTTACTTATTTAGGTTTACAAACACTATACGACCGTTACTTTATTCACTCAGATGGCATTCGCTACGAACTTCCACAATTGTTCTTTATGCGTGTTTCCATGGGGCTGTCCATTAATGAAGCCAATCGTGAAGAACGTGCCATCGAGTTTTATGACTTATTGTCTAGTTTCGACTACATGGCATCGACGCCTACCCTATTTAACTCAGGCACATTGCGTCCGCAGTTATCTAGCTGTTATCTAACCACTATTGGTGATGACCTCTACAACATTTATGGGGCCATGCGTGACAATGCAATGCTATCAAAATGGGCAGGCGGTTTAGGTAACGACTGGACACCTGTACGTGCCCTGAACTCCTACATCAAGGGAACCAATGGTAAATCTCAGGGTGTTGTTCCATTCCTGAAAGTTGCCAATGATACTGCGGTTGCCGTAAATCAGGGTGGTAAGCGTAAAGGTGCGGTATGTGCGTATCTTGAAACATGGCATCTAGATATCGAAGAGTTTTTGGAATTACGTAAAAACACAGGGGATGATCGTCGTCGTACCCACGACATGAACACCGCCAATTGGGTTCCTGACCTCTTTATGCAACGTGTGTTTGAAGATGGTGAATGGACATTGTTTACCCCATCCGAAGTTCCAGATTTGCATGATCTAACAGGTCAAGCGTTTGCTGAACGCTATGCGCATTATGAAGCGATTGCTAAAGAGCAAAACTTCCTTTACAAGAAAGTTCGCGCTCAGGACTTATGGCGTAAAATGCTGTCGATGCTGTTTGAAACAGGTCATCCGTGGATTACATTTAAAGACGTATGTAACTTGCGTTCACCACAGCAACATGTGGGTGTGGTTCACTCATCAAACCTATGTACTGAAATTACCCTGAATACTAATCAGGATGAAATTGCAGTCTGTAACTTAGGTTCGATCAACCTTGTACAACACGTACAAGGCGGCGCTTTAGACCGTGAAAAATTGGCACGTACCATCAAAACAGCCGTGCGTATGCTCGATAACGTCATCGACATTAACTACTATGCTGTACCACAAGCCAAAAATTCGAACCTAAAACATCGCCCTGTTGGTATGGGTATCATGGGCTTCCAAGATGCTTTATACGAAATGAATCTGGCGTATGGCTCTGATGAAGCAGTTAATTTTGCTGATGAGTCGATGGAAGTCATTAGTTACTACGCCATTCAAACTTCAAGTGATCTTGCGCTTGAACGTGGTGTTTACTCAACCTTTAAAGGTTCACTCTGGGATCAAGGTATTTTACCAATTGACTCTTTAGACCTTGTTGGTAAAACACGCCCTGAACGTATGTTTGAAGTGGATCGTACTCAACGTTTGGACTGGGATACTTTACGTACCAAAGTGCAAAAAGATGGTATGCGCAACTCAAATGTCATGGCGATTGCACCAACTGCTACGATTTCTAACATTTGTGGCGTGTCTCAATCGATTGAGCCGACATTCCAAAACCTGTATGTAAAATCGAACCTTTCTGGTGAATTCACCGTGATCAACCCTTACCTTGTTCGCGCACTGAAAGATCGTGGTCTTTGGGATAGCGTGATGGTCAATGATCTGAAACATTTTGAAGGTTCAGTACAAAAGATTTCACGTATTCCTGAAGAACTGAAAGCGATCTTTGCCACTGCATTTGAAGTCGAGCCACGCTGGATTGTGGATGCTGCCTCACGTCGTCAAAAATGGATCGATCAGGCACAGTCGCTGAACCTGTATATTGCAGGTGCCAACGGTAAGAAACTGGATATCACTTATAAAATGGCATGGTTACGTGGTCTAAAAACTACATATTACCTCCGAGCTTTAGGTGCAACCTCGGCTGAGAAATCCACCATCAATACAGGCGCATTAAATGCAGTTAAAGCAACTACGGTTGCAGCCCCTATTGCAGCAGTTGCTCAGGAAGTAAAGCCTGAAGTGACAGCAGAAGATGGTTTCACGACGGCAGCACCAGTGCCAATGGCTTGTTCAATCGACAATCCAGACTGTGAAGCTTGTCAGTAATGACGAACACGCAAGGAAATATCAGAACAATATTTCCTTGCACAATAAAAGGTAAAGATCATGTTACATCTCAGTCATAACTACACATTAGGTCTAGCTGTACTGATTTTTGCCTTTTTATTCTTTTACGCGCCTATGGTTTACGCTTTTTTTAAGATTCGTAATCAACAGCGTAATCAAAATAAGTAGTGGGGATATAGGTTCTATTGAATAATTTTAGAACATCTATCGACAAAACTTAATTTTGCTTACACATAATAAGCGTATAGTAATGGCATCTTCGTAGAAAGGTGTCGATAAAGATATTAACAACGAAGAGAGAATTTGATTATGTCTATCCTGAGTTGGGACGATTTCGAAGATGATTCGCAAAAACCGGCTGCACCTGAACACAAGTCTGCGCCCGTCGAACCGCAAAAAGCGCCAACTGCGCCGCTGGTATCTGATGCAGAGCCATCATCGCCGCGTGTGGCAAATGTACAACCCGCTGGAACCGCTACCAGCCGATCAACAGATTCAACCGATTCGGTGGCTCGAGCATCTGAATCCTTAAAAAATCTGGATATTACAGTGGGTCTGGAAGAGCTTGAAACGGGTGCAAATCGCGTACAAGTTGATGATAAAGCCATGATCAACTGTCGTGCGGACTTAAACCAGTTAGTGCCATTTAAATATGAATGGGCGTGGCAAAAATATCTGGATGGGTGTGCCAACCACTGGATGCCGCAAGAAGTCAACATGAACCATGATATTGCATTATGGAAGTCTGAAAATGGTTTGACTGAAGATGAACGTATTATTATTAAACGTAATCTTGGCTTTTTCTCGACTGCGGATTCTTTAGTTGCCAATAATTTGGTTCTGGCGATTTATCGTTTAATTACCAATCCTGAATGTCGTCAGTACATTTTACGTCAAGCGTTTGAAGAAGCGATTCATACGCATGCCTATCAATATTGTATTGAATCTTTGGGTATGGATGAAGGCGAGATCTTCAACATGTATCATGAGATTCCAAGTGTGGCGCGTAAAGCAGCTTGGGGCTTGAAATATACACAATCTTTGAGTGATCCAAAATTTGAAACAGGCACACCTGAAACTGATCAGCAATTATTACGTAATCTGATTGCATTTTATTGTGTACTTGAGGGAATTTTCTTCTACTGCGGCTTTAGTCAAATTTTGAGTATGGGTCGTCGTAATAAAATGAACGGTGTTTCTGAACAGTTCCAGTACATTTTGCGTGATGAATCCATGCATGTGAACTTTGGTATCGATATGATTAACCAAATCAAGATCGAGAATCCGCATTTGTGGACAGCCGAGTTCCAGCAAGAAGTGATTCAAATGATTCTTGAAGGTACCTTGCTTGAAATCGAATATGCGCGTGACACGATGCCACGTGGCGTTTTAGGCATGAATGCAGCGATGATGGAAGAATATTTAAAATTCATCTGTAACCGTCGTTTGGCTCAGCTTGGTTTACCTGAACAGTATCCAGGTGTGAACAATCCATTCCAATGGATGTCTGAGATGATGGATTTGCGTAAAGAGAAGAATTTCTTCGAGACTCGTGTAACAGATTATCAGACCGGTGGTGCATTAAGCTGGTAAGTTAAAACGTCACGCGACACATAAGTTGTCATTTACGACACATAAAATGTCATTGCGCGACACATAAGTTGTCATTGAGAAAACCGCCATTCATGGCGGTTTTTTAACCTCTAAAAAAGAATAATTTTTGAAAAAATTTGCATAATCATATTCTTATGTTTTGGTTGCATAACATTAATACCATCCAAATTTTCTAAGTTATGTTTAGAATAGAATTCATTAAAAATACAAATTAAGTCCACATCCAATCTATCTTTTTCTTTTAATAATTCAATAGATAAAGAAATTAAATGATAATTTTTAGAAACCACCCATTTTTTAAGAATAGATTTCATCAGATCCCCCTTGGCTAACTCTATAAAAATTTCTCTTAAAAAATCATAATATTTATAGTCTTCAAAGGTAAAATCCACAAAATACAAAATGACTTCCTCGAGATATTTTGGTTCATTTAGAACATTAGCAAAAAAAACTCTATTTGTGAGTGAGTGTTTATTTAAGTTTTCTATAGATTGAGCTCTTACCCAATTTGCAAATGGTGAGTCATTCCAACCATACGCGAACCAGCCTAAAACACCAGATTCGAAAGAAAACATTATTTCATTTGGTTCTCCTAAATATTTAACGAAACTTTCGGAAACTTCATCCCATCTATAGTTTAAAATCAGCAACTTAGCTAATTCATTTTGCTCATTGAGAGATAATAAATTATGATCTGGTGATAATGTTAACCTCTGAATAATCAACTCTAAAACAGAATTATTAAATCCATATTTTTTTATTACTTTTCGTATTTTAACCAATGGATTTAAATTATTTGAGTTTAAATAAAAATCATCCAAAATTTTCTTTCCATTTTTTGTTCTTTCTAAATAACTTTCGTATCCCTGATTAATAAATTCACTAATATTGATCATTTCCTTTCGAAAAAGAAGATCAAAATTATCAAAATTTTTCAAAAAAATAGATGAAGCTAATTTATCTCTCTGTAAATAATCAATCATGAAAAAGTTATCAGCATACATCCCTTTTGCTTTATCACTCTTAAAATAATTTTCTATCTCGTTAAACTCTTCCAACTCAATGAGACCTATTATCCCTGACCTCACTTTTTGTTCATAATTAGGCCCTGTAGAAACTAATTCATTTAAGCAAATAGATTTCCAATACTGCTTACTTATTGAAGAAAATTTTGCGCTTTTTGAATAAGCCATTATTTTTCTTGTACGTATTGCCCCATCATACTCCAATAGAGGATTAGGAATAATTTCCTTAATAAAATCAAAATCATTTACTCGTTCGTAAATTATAGAATTTATAATTGCTCTAACATCTGAATAAGAAGAATTAACTAATTTCAACAATTGATTAGAAACTATTTCATTAGCTTCTAAACATTTAGTAATTATTTCAAAATTAGAATGGACGCTCTCAAAAATTTCTGGTAAAAAATTTAATACTTCCTGATACTCATGAAAATTAATTATTAAATAACCAATTAAATTGAATCTTGAATCAGGTCTAATTTTTACATTTTGTAAAAAATAAATAATTATATCTTTTGTTTCTTCATCTTTAAAATTATCGATTAAACTAAATACAGGACGTAAATAATCATTTTTAATCATTTCCTTCGAAATATTAATCAACCACCTTTTCCTTTCATCCTTATCATAAATATAATCTGATATATATTCAGAAAGAGGAGCTGCTAAATCTTTATTATCACTATACACCCATTCATTTATTTTATTTTTAACATCTTCATCATTCTTCCAACTTCCTAATAAAGCAGTAACCACCCAGTATTTATCATGCAATCCGCCTTCATTTTCATAGCTTGAAATTAAAATATTTTTAAAATCCAAATCATCAATTAATTTTAAAACATTCCTATTGGAATAAGCTTGATAACAAACCTTATACTCTTTCAATTCCTCATACATCAACCTTAATAATGCTTTCCTAATTAAAACATTATCTTTAAAGTTTATGACTAAGAGTTCATCCAGTATCGAATCAAACATTGTAAAAGAAAATAGTTTATTATTTTCTAAATCTGAACAAATTATTTCAGCAACAATATCATCATTAGGGAACTGACTAACTAAATATTCTAAATGATATTGATGTTTATTAAATTCTGTTTTTTTACAAAAATCTATAAAATCTTTTTTTAAATCAACATTCTTAGGCCACCCCTCTTTGATAATATTTATTAAAGAACGATCTTCTCTAAATAAATTTTGATCTTGAAGAATATTCAATAAAATTGATAAATCTTTAGTACTGTGAATACTATTTTTTATTTTCGCAATAATAACAGCCTTAATTACTTGCAAATTGCATGAGCTAGAATTAAGGGCAATTACTTCTAAAACTACTTCTCCACCTATATTCTGATTAGCTAATACTAATATAGCAACAGCTCTTACTTCTGGATTAGGGTATTTTTTTGCCAAATTGCTTAAAATTTCTATACATCGTTCATCATTTCTGAATACTGTAGCAAAGCTCAGAGCAGCTTCATATGAACAATACCAATCTTCATCGAATATTGCCTTATACAGTGTATGAAATAATTTTTCATCTGGATTCCAATGTTTTAATCCTTTCAGAACTGTTCTTCTTGTATATGGTGAATAAATATTATTCCATTTGATTATTATATTGCGACATTCTTGCGATATTTTTGAATATAAAGAACCCTTTACTATACTTTCAGCTAAATTTACTCGATATTCTGACAAGGGGCTAGTTTCAATTTCATTAATAGCCATTTTCAAAATATCACGAGATCTTCGAATTGTTACTCCCAGATCTGAAGTGATCAATTCAGTCTGTAGCATTGTTGCTTTTAAACGTTGCCACTCTCCATCTTGACCATGTTCGTCTAAAATATCGAGAGTAGTAGAAACTAGATCCTTTTTTCCTTGAGAATCTAGTAGGCCAAACCAGCTTAAAATACTTTCATGCCAGTTTTTTAATATCCAATGGTCCTTAAACCAATTTAATTGATCAACTTCACTAAGTCTTACAACATGCTCAGCTGCTAAATATTCTTGAATACTCAAATGTACAAAATTATATTGTTTTGGACTTCTTTCTACTAATATTGCATACTGATCGACTAAGAAATCTAATATTATATTAGCATGGGATTTTGCAGTATTTAGGTCTTCGCCCAACCCTTCTTCATCATCAATTAAATAGTCTTTTATAATTTTTTTGCATTCATTTCTGGATAATGTAGAAGCATGTAAATCAGCCGTTTGTAATTTCCATGCAAGCTTTATCAATAAATTTTGGATATCATCATGCCTAAAATGCATGACATCTTTATTCAACAATCCACCAGCATGAGCTCTAGCCTTAGGATGCTTAGTTAGAAGTAATTCAATAATTTGTTGATATACTTTTACCCTTACTTCAGGAAGTGCATGCCTATGATGAAACAACTCTATCAAAGCTTGACAAATTAGTGGGGTTTTAGCCAATTCAAATGTTTTTTGATTAGATTTAACTACATTTAAAAAAAGACTCGATCTAGCATTGAGCTGCAATTCAAACTCTTCATCCTTTCCATATTGATAAAATTCAATATGACGAAACCAAGTTCTCGCCAACTTTGAAATTTTATTTTCATCTAAATATTGAAGAGTACCTACTTTCCAATTAGCAGGTAATGAATATTGTCTATACCCCTGTGGTCTGCTTGTACAAATAATTCTTGCAACATGAGATTCTAAAAAAGTTATAACACGGTCTATTGCTTGCTGCCCTAAATATTCATTTCCAGACTCATCAAGTCCATCTAAAAGTATTAGTAAATTACCAGTGTCTATAGCTTTTTTAAATAATGGATAAATATCATTGTAGCCAAACTGATGTAACCAGTCTTTTAAATAATCATCTATATTCAGATTCTCTTTTTTTTCTATTGCAGATGTAAATCCAGAAAACGAGATCCATATTGGAACACAAGTATAAAAAAAATTGTTATTGAGTTTTTGATTATCAGTAATAGGTTCTAAAATTGTTAAAGTTAAATATCTTAAAAAAGCACTTTTACCTAAACCAGGTTCACCAATAATAATTCTATTTTCATAACCTAAAATCCACTCTAATATAGGTGATATATTTTCATACTCAATATTACTATTTTTATATTCATTTTCCTCATTTGAATAAATAGAATCATCCTCCATAGAAGAATCAGTTTCTTTAGGGAGATTTATATAGTTTCCTTGAACATCCTCACTAATATCAGAAGGAATATATCTTTCTCTTAAGTCGATAAATCGATTTGTATATGTACTATTTAATCCAGGATCATGTCTAGCAAATAGAGTTGAGTAAAACTTAAACAAACGGTTGCGTAAATGATTTATATCATACCCATTTGCCCTATCTCTGAGTAATTCAGCTTTCTCTAATCCATTAAATCGTTTAACCCATTCTCTACCAAAAAAATCATCAACTATCTCTGGTAAGTTTTTTAATTTC
Organism: Acinetobacter sp. 479375; assembly: GCF_000581715.1. Taxonomy (NCBI): domain Bacteria; kingdom Pseudomonadati; phylum Pseudomonadota; class Gammaproteobacteria; order Moraxellales; family Moraxellaceae; genus Acinetobacter; species Acinetobacter sp. 479375. The sequence continues at coordinate 30,988 of NZ_JEZN01000025.1, forward strand.
AGTGATAATTGGCCTGTTTCAGTAGCATCCCATACTATGAAATCTATGCCTTTCTGTCTTAAGACCCTCTTTTGATTCTCAATTTCATCAACTTGTTGGGTATTGTTCATTGGAATCGTTATACATAAAACAAATATTTGTGTTTGTTGAGCAAATTTACCTTTTAAAAATTTATCTATGGCAGTTTTGATATCTAAAGCATTAAAATTTTTAACTCTTTTACATTGGAAACATGCTTTTTTTTCTGTTGTCTTTATATTAGCTAAGATGTCTAAGCCACTTTGGTCTTGCCCCCTTACTCCATAAAGATAAGTATCTGTAATAGCAAATTCTTGACTCACTATCCTAGCAATTAATTTCTCAAAATTTTCCCATTCTAATTTATCAAATGGCAATGTTTGTTCTAAAGTATCTATTGGAGGTAAAGGTGGTTCACCTTGAGGGAGACAAAATAATTCTTGATCAAAATTCATGCTTTATTAGATATAATGAAAAATTGTATTAATTATATACTAATAAAAAATTAACTTATTAAGTTAAAAAGCTATTTCATATGAAATCAACAAAATATTTAGATTAAAGTCAATCTTTAATTTCATTTAGAAATTTTATTAAATCTTTATCTATAGCTGCTAGCCAATCCATTAACTCAATCACATCTAAACGTCTTTCTAGAATTTCAACTTTAGACACATAAGATTGTGGCTTCCCTAAACGCTGGGCAAGCTCAGCCTGAGTCACATTTTTGGACTCACGAAGTTCTATAAGTTTCTGAATTAGGTATTGATACCTAGGATCGTGTATTGAGCGCATGGCTCAATATCAGTTACAATTAAAAATATCCCAAAATAGGATATTTTTAATTTAACCCTATCTGTTTACTGAAATTTTTCTTTTGGATAATGATTGAACGATAGTTTAGGAATTCACTGTGAAGCAAAAATTTTCTGTAGCTCAAATCAATGGTATTGTTAAAAAGAATTTAGCAGGTGCAACTGTCGAACAAATTTGCGAAGAGTACAAAATTAGTGTCGCAACTTTTTATCGCTGGAAAGCAAGTTACATAGATGTTAATGAGCAAATTCTCACTCGTTTAGATAAGTTAGAACAGGAAAATTTAGCTCTAAAGCAGATGTATGCGGAAGAAAAACTATCTAAGCGTCTAGAAATGTAGAGCTTTTAACCCACCTATTCTTTACGATCCAATAGCTCCCATTAAAAATTTCGAATGTAAATTTCAAAGATAATTTGCATTCGAAGCAGTTCAGATTGCATCTGTTGTCAAAATATTAACCCCTTCAAACAAAGTTAAAACTTGTTTTTCATCCAACAGATCTGATAATGCCTTTATACTTTCCTTCCTTGTAATACCTACTATCCCCTTATCTTCCATTGCTAATAATAGACTTATCAAAATTCTCACATTTTTCGAGAAATTATATACAGCACTTTTACCTAATACTTCCTTTGTTGAGCTAACTAAAGAAAAGACATTCCAATTAACTAAGGAAATAAAGTGCTCACGATAATTAAAAAATGGAAGTTCAGTACAAATAATAAGTAAAGTCCTATAAATAGACTGACTTAATGCAGAAGTATCCTCTTCCCTTTGAACAGCCAATTTAAAAAAAATTATTTGTGCTGCCAATGCATCCAATCCAGCTAAACACTCTAGCTGGCGTAATTTTCTTTTTGATAGGTGCGTGACTAATGCACTCCCATAATCGTATTTGTTAGCTTTATAAAGAATACGTTGGACTTCCCACGATAGATTTCTAAGCTCATCACTTAACAGCGATTCAATACTAATGGAGTTATTCATGACTTGCCAAAGAGTATGCTTAAGAAGCATAGAGCTGCCTTGTACATGAGATTCTGCTTGGCCTATAAGTATAGGACTTGGAGTATGTTTACCTAAGCGATAACCTCGCCATTTATTATTATGATAAGCATCACCATGCTTATTTTTATTAAAAGCATTTGGCTCAATTACTTTTTCAATTTGATAATCTGAATTTTTAGATAAATTGACCCTAATATACCAATACCATAATGAAACTCGAACGATATCCAACTCACTTCTTTTTTCCATTTTTGTATTTTTCATTTTTTAGTCAATCTCAAAAAAAATCCTAGTTATAGTTATTTATAATTTAAAAACAATAAATTAGAAATTTGTATAGAGTAAAAGATTGAGCTGTTTTTACTTTCTACACAACTTTTTTTTAAAGATATATGCTTCTGTTGTGACAGGACAATACAAGACACCCTATGCAAAACCATTTAATGCTTGATGCAACAACAATAGAAAAAGAGCTATTTGACCGTTACGGCCCACTAATAGCTGATGATGCTTTAAGAATTGCTTTAGGTTACAAAACCACAGATGCTTTTCGTCAAGCATTAACACGTAAAACTGTTCCTATTCCTATTTTCACTTTCCCAAATCGTCGTGGAAAATATGCGTTAGTAAAAGATGTTGCTACATGGCTAGCAAACCAAAGAAACTCATCTTTAGATCCGAACCATAACCACTAAATTGTCATTTTTCAAAAAATTATTATGGAGTCATCATGAAAAACTAAACCAAAAATCAATAAAAAACGGACCCTAAAAGGATCCGTTTGTGACTTTATATAGAAGCATATAAAGACCTGAGAATCATAGTATCTTCTCTATATCGTCACCAGTCAAGTAAGTGCTATTCAATAGTAATAGTGCAGATTAACTCATTCTCAAATATCTATTGAGAATAGGATTACTTCTGGATAAACAGATATGTCTTATAAAACATTTTTTTCAAAAACTGATATTCAAATAAATATCCTTGAACAAATCAGGATTGCATTTGAATCAACAGCAAATGTAGCAGCTACACTTCATGGACAACGTAAAATCTATCAAGGTGCTTTTGGCCGTCGAACGTCCCTATTCCCTAGTCAAAAGTGTTGCGGTGCAATACCACTAGAAAGCCGTCTTGAACTGGCTCATGCGATCAGTTTAGAACAAAATCCAAACGTCATTAATTATCGATCACAAGCATTAAAAATTTTACTTATCAATGAACAGTATTGTTTTCCAGATTTCTTGGTTCAAACTAAAGAAGGTGCTTATGAAGTCCATGAAGTCAAACCATCCATAGCATCATTATCAACTGATGACTTAAACCGCTTTGCAAAACTTTCTGATCTACTCCACTCAATTGATATTACTTTTAAGCTAATAGATCACACAGACTTACCAAGTGAATCAGAAATTTCGCAGCTACTTTACTGGTATCAAAGAGGACATAGATTCAATTGGAACACCCTCGAAATCAATTACGCCTTACGTCACTTAAATTTCGAAGAATTTTATACCTCACAGCAAGTCTACAAAACACTTGAATCAATAGGTCTTAAACAAGAACTCGCTGATTATTTATTTTTTCATAAAAAAATTAAGCTTCGCTCAGAAAATATGAATAGTCGAAAGGTCTATTAATATGGAAAACTCTCTTTTTATACCTCAATCTGGTTTTCGTTTTTATTTTAAAGCACATCCCGACTATATTTTTGAAATCGGATCTATAACCTATAATGCTATTCGATATGCTGCTATAGCTGGTGGAAAATCATTTTCAATAACACCCACCGAATTCGAAAGCCGTTATAAATTAGGTGAAATTTTATGTGTATTTGCACCGGCTTTGTTGCATAAATAAATTTCATCCCCATACATGTTAGATGAATACAGAATCAAAAAGCCGATACAAAACAACGAACTGGTCTGAGTACAATCAGGCTTTACGTCAACGGGGTGCTTTCACCATTTGGTTTGATCCCCAAATGCAATGGTCTGCAACACCTACTGGAAAAAAAGGACGTCAACCTACCTACACTGATATAGCAATTCAATTTGCCCTGACGATACGAAACCTGTTC
>NZ_JEZN01000026.1:0-31101 GCF_000581715.1 Acinetobacter sp. 479375
TATATTTTTGGAAAGCTCAACGGCAACCTGACCATTCACGACTTTGGTGGTGATATTGCTATCGGCACCTACAATATCAATGGTTTCACCTAACTTCTTATTAACTGTATTACTATCCGCTGCTTTAAGGCCAAAACCTGAATCAGTTAAACCTGTCTGGATCGTCTTTAATTGTTCTTCTGTCGCTGCACGACCTACGGTTGCAAAGTCCGAACTTGTCGTGGTTTTATTGGTTAAGCCTGTAATTTGACCGGTGTTGCCATTAATCGTAACAGGACTTCCTCCAGTCGCAGGCCCGACTTTAACCACAGGCTCCAGACCAAACGTAATTTGATTATTTCCAGTATTGGTCACTTTAATATTAGTATCAGTTGCACTGAAATCAACATTTTCACCTAAGGCAATCGTATCCTTAGCGGCTGTATTTCCATTTGAACTGACGGTAAAGCCTTTATCTATAATGCCTTTGATCTGACTACCATTTACAGCATCCATTGAAGTATCAGTGATTGCTCCAGCGCCAACATTGGTAATCTTATTGGTTCCCGCATTGATACCTGTCGCGCTGATACTTGGTGAATTTGGAATAGCCCCACCACTCGAATTAACAAACGTTAATCCCTTGCTATCAATCACTGTACCCGCGGCATTTACACTATTAAGTTTGATGTCTTTAGAAAGTTTGACCGTCAGTTTGTTATTGGTGCTATCTGCAACGACACCAATGTTATTATCAGTTAAATTTGCTGCGACAGATTCACCACCAACAATACTGAGCTGCTGACCCAATTTACGTTGAACATTTACACCCGCGTTATCCCCTGTGAAGGTAAGTGGTGTCGCAAGTTGATCTTCCGTAGCTGCCCGTCCAGTTGTGTAATTATTTGGATCAAAGGTTTTATTGGTTAAACCAGTAATGGTTCCATTTTTACCATTAACACTAATAGTGGCGCCTCCAGACTGTCCTCCTATATTTACCACTTCGGCCAGTTTTAGATCAACATTTGTACCTGAATGGCTGACTGTAATATTTTTATCACTGTTGGAGAAATCTACTGTTGCGTCTGGCGCTACATTAGACTTGTTGGCTGTATCTTTATTGGTCGTGATGTTCCAACCTTTATTGGCTGTATCATTCACCAGCTTTAACTGCTCTTCTGTCGCTGCTCGTCCTTGCGTTGCAAATCCAGATACAGTTAAAGTTTTATTGGTTAACCCAGTTAAAGTTCCTGTTGACCCACTAAGCACGACATTATTGGCAGCATTCTTTAATGTAATGCTATTTGCATCGATCGTATTACTGCTCGCACCTGCTGTCATTACAGTATTGGTCGATGTACTCACATTGCTATTATTGGAAGCATCTTTTATTTCCACTTTTCCATTTGTTAATTTAGTAGTTCCAACCGTTAAACTACCCGCATTGGTTAAATTAACATCTTTCGCCAGTTTTAACTGCAAAGTATCGGAGCCATTGGCGACCACACCAATATTACCCTCGGTTAATGTACCACTTGCACCACCCGTAACTTTAAGCTGATCACCCAACTTACGATCAACTTTTGTACCACTATCACCAGCAAAGCTAAGTGGTTTTTGTACCTCTTCCTGTACTGCAAAGAGTTGACTGCCGTTAACAGCATCAGTACTTGTAGCAGTCACACGACCAGCAGCAACATTGATAATTTGTCTTTCATTATCCTTTGTTCCAACACTGACAGTAGATAAACCTGCACCAGAACCTGCATAGTTATAATCTCGACCATTAATGGTGCTTTTCGTCGTTTGGTTATAATCACCTGATACCGAATTACTTCCTAAGGCTACAGCGTTGGCATGATTATTATTAACCGTTGTATTACTACCTAATGCAATTGAATTTTCTGCATAAGCATTTGCATTTGTACCTGTAGCAATTGCATTTTTTGCATATGCAGTTGCTGTTTTTCCAATGGCAATTGCTTGTTGAGCTTGAGAAACAGCACCATTACCCAGTGCCACTGCATCACTTGCAGAAGCCCGAGCCTGATTACCAATTGCGGTACTATTTTCTGATGAAGCAGAAGCTCCAGTGCCTAAAGCCAGAGCATTGAGCGCAGAGGCATTTGCCGCTGTACCCATTGCATTTGCATCTTTTGCCTGAGCTTTTGCATTGTCACCTATTGCATTTGCACTTTGTCCCGATGATGATGCTTTATTCCCGATCGCTGTGGTATTTTCAGCAGATGAGGTGGCTTGTCTTCCGATAGAAATACCTTGTTCACCCTGAGTCAATGCTTCATTACCAATTGCAACGCCATTGTCCTGACTTACAATCGCCTTTCGACCAATTACAATCGCTTGGTCTGAATTTTGTACTTCTGCATCACTACCAATTGCAATAGCATAATTTGTTGTACTGCTCGTCGCATCAGTCTGAACATTTTTACCGATCCCAATACTATCGATACCTTTGGTACTGACTAAAGTTCCTAAAGCGATATTGTTAATATCTGCCGTGGTATTTTCTTTACCGATAGCAATCGAACTTTCACCTTTCGCTCGAGTTCCACTATTACCAATTGCAATACCATTTAAAGCCTCAGTACGAACGTTTGAACCTAAGGCAATACTATTTTCTGCGACAGCCGTAGTCCCAGTACTTGGACCAATTGCCACAGAATTATTTGCAATCGCTTGGTCACTTAACTTATTCGCTCCATCAATACTATTAATCGACACATATTTGACTGTGGCATCTTTCGTGAGTGCTTTGACCTGCCCTAAATTAACGGCTTGATCATCATTGGTGGCTGTCGCAACATTGTTGATGGTTGTTCCTTTTCCGCCATTCGGACCCAGATTAATTTCATTTTGAGCCTGATTTGTGTAGGTGACATAATAATCAGTCGGTAAAGTTCCACCACCTCCCCCTCCAGCGGCAATTGCAGCAATAATACTTCCATAGGTTGTGCCGTTTACATTAACTTCACCAAATTTGCCATCGGTGGAACCTGTCAAACCCAATATAGAAGAAACGTCATTATGTAATTGAGTCAATTGGCTCACATTCACAGCATCTGTTGGATTTCCCCCTGGCGCAACATTGGTAATTCTTCGAGTCGTTGTTCCGTTCCCAACCGAAACAACACTGTAACCAACCGTCGCAACATAAGGAATCGTATCAGAGACTAAATAGGCTTTCGTCGTCGAATTAGTACTAGCATCACTATTTATACCCAACGCAATATTATTGGCAGCTGCTTGGGTATTGGCACCGAGTGCAATACCGCCTGTGCCCGTGACTTGAGCATTGTATCCCACAATGGTTGCATCGGTTCCCGAAGTGACTTTAGACGAGTTTCCAACTACAACAGACTGGCTAGAGCTTTTGGTTTCTGAGCCTAGTGTCACTGAACGTGTAATGGCTCCTCCATTTGTATTACTATTGCGTCCAATGGAAATATTATCATCGCCATTAATGCCACTTCCCGCTGCAATCCCTATGGCAATATTACTATCCGAACTAGAATTATTATCTGGAGATAAATTAGAACCTGCGCCACTGCCAATGGCAATGTTTTGATTACCAACGACATTTTGTCCTGAATTTTTACCAATCGCGATATGTTCTACACGGTCAGTGGTTGAACTTTGTGATGATCCTACGCCTGCATTTTCACCAATGGCAATCCCAGAACTGGTGTCTGCAATTGCACCTTTACCAATTGCAATCGTATTGGAGCGAGAGGAAGAAGCCTGAGTGCCGATGGCTACCGCATTACTCGCTGACGCACTATTACGATCCCCAATTGCGATACTGGAACTACCATTTGCATTATTGTTAGAACCTAAAGCGACACTCGAAGTTGCACTTGAACTATTCATTGAACCCAGAGCGACACTGGAATTTCCAATTGCAAGATTCGAGGTTCCGAGTGCAAGACTGGCTTCTCCACCTGCCAGATTGGCACCACTACTCAGTAGTGCAATAAAAGCATTTCTTTGATCAGGTGTTACAGCAGTACCATTAATTTCGGTAATGGTATCTGGCGTTGAACCCGTCGCTGTCACAGGAATACCATAAATAGCAGTGAGTTGATTGTTATTATTACTATCGTTAGTTAACACTGGCGTTCTAGGCTGACCAGTACTTGCGCCAATGGCGGTACTGTATTTTCCTAAGGCAGCAGATTCTTTACCAATCGCGACGTTATTTTCCTGATAGGCAATCGATTTTTGACCAACGCTAATACTACCAAGACCATTGGCTTGCGATGTATTGCCAACCGCTATTGAATTATCACCATTTGCAGTTGCTAGAGGTCCAATTGCGGTAGAGTCCTCACCTAAAGCACTCGCATCAGCTTCTGTTGATTTTGTTCTAAAATACTGAATACCATCATAATTATTCCCAATCACCAGATTTTTGATCTGACCATAGTTGACCGCATCACTATCAGCAGTACCATTGGCAAGTCCAGTGATTTTCTTATTATTTAAATTGGCACCATTATTTAAGTTAGCATTGCCTGTTACCGTCAGTGCTCCACCAATGCTTGTATTACCTGTGGTGGTAAGCGTATTGAAATTCACATCATCCGCAGTTTTAACGGTATAAATGGTTTGCCCATTACTTCCAGTAGTTGGAGTTACATTAATATTTTTGCCTTGCACAACTTCCGTCTTTGCAGCTGTTACTTCTGCCTTGGAAGCTTTGGTAGCTAATCCTGTGGTTCCGTTATTTACTTGATTATTCAAGTTATTAAAATCAGTTTGGGAGGCTTTTCCATTTACTGTTGTTGTCAGATTATCTAAATCAGTTTGCGAAGCTTTGCTGGCCAAACCTGTAGTTGTATTATTAACTTTACTATTCAAATCATTGAGAGAGGCGCCACTATCGGTAGTCACATCCGAACCAGTAATCGTGCCGGTAGCTGTTATTTTACCTGCGACATTTAAATCTTCATTGATATCCTGTGAATGAGCTGAAACTGTAATGATCGCAGCAGTTGCAACCACTACACTTCCTGCTTTTTTTTTACAGTTTTTGATTTGCCTTTGGATTTAGCTAACTCAGAAACCGCAACCCAAGCTCCCAAAGAAGCGTTCCATATGACTCTGTATACTTTGTTCATTATTTGTTACCGCCAGTAAAGTAAGTTATAGGATTTTTTGATTTTGGCTAAAGTCTATAACTAATATAATAATAAGTCCATCACACTAAAAATAATAAACTTGATTTAAATCAGATATATTGTTAAGTTTTTATTTTTAATCCCTATATATAATTTAATATAATTAATAGGAAGTGTGGATTTTCTATTAAATTTTGTATTTAGACTTAATTTATTAGGTTAATTAAATTATTTTTTTGATAAAATTCATGTGAGATATTCTTTTAATTTTGTGTGTTTATTTGTTAGAGAGTTGGCATTTTGTAAAAAATATGAAAAATCTTCGTAAAACTTTAGCTCATAGGCGCAAACAGCTAAACAAATTTCAACAAAAGAACTCAGCTTCGGCGGCATTATTCTTTTTTAGAAAATTTTTAATAATGACTCGTCATCAAAAAATCGGTCTTTACCTACACGCTTTTGGCGAAGTTCACACCCAACTTTTAATTGAAGAATGTTATAAACTTAAAAAAGACGTATTTTTACCCATGATCTGTAATATGAATAATAAATTGGTCTGGGTAAAAGTGAGTTCTCATCAATATAGAAATCAACGTTTTTCTCATCATGCTTTAGGTATGAAAGAACCCATGGCAAGTCGTGGTTATTCTGTGTCTCATCTTGATTTATTGGTGATGCCTTTAGTGGCCTGTGATCATCATGGAACCCGAATAGGAATGGGCGGTGGTTTTTATGACCGCACATTGGCAACAGCCCCACATCAACCATTCCGTTTAGGTTTGGCTCACACGTTTCAATTGCTTGATCAAACCTTGCCCCGTCAAGCATGGGATCAGCCGTTGGATGCACTCCTCACACCTCATGGTATTTATCGTTTTAAGCGTTAAACCTTTCAGGATACTAATTCCGACTGATTTGCTTATTTTTTTGCATTTTCTATATGAATGCCCTTGTAATTTTTAAAATACACATCACTATAAAAAACATGGCAACATCGTTGTCACTCATTAGGAGTGCCCATGTCTGAAAATATTATGAATGTAGAAACCTTAGAGCCTCAGGTTCCAAGTGTATTACCGCTTTTAGCGTTGCGTGACGTTGTGGTTTATCCACACATGCAAATTGCGCTATTCGTGGGTCGTGAAAAATCGATCAATGCAGTGGATGTGGCTCGTAACAGTGACAATTTAGTATTTGTAGTTGCACAAAAAGATTCTCTTACCGAAGAAATTGATCACGACAACCTTTATCAATACGGTACTGTCGCGAAGATTGTGCAAGTTGTGAATCACGAAAATGATGAAAACTGTATTAAGGTTTTAATTGAAGGTCTTTACCGTTCAAAATTGACCAAGATTATTGATGAAGACAGCCATTTAACGGCTGAACATCAATTAAGTCCAATGACCGTCAATATGGACAGCAAAGATCAGGAAACCCGTTTGCAGGAATTGCGTACTTTATTTGCTCAATACGCAGAAGCAAAATTACGTAATGCCCGTGAACTCATTACTGCTGCGAACAAAATCGAAGACTTGTTACAGCTCATGTTCTTCGTTGCGACTCGTGTGCCTTTAAATATCGACGTGAAACAAAAGTTTCTGGAAAATGACGAATTTGAAGCACATTTGCAGGAATTGACCACGTACTTAACGCAACAATCCGCTGAACAACAAATCGAGCAAACCTTACATGACAATGTAAAACGCCAAATGGAAAAAAACCAGCGCGAATACTTTCTCAATGAAAAAATGAAAGTAATTCAGCGTGAACTTTCCGATATGAATGGCGGTGCTGAAGATGACGTTGCTGAAATTGAAAAACGTCTGGTTGAAGCAGATTTACCTGAACACGTTCGTAAAAAAGCCGAAGCGGAGTTTCGCAAGTTAAAAGCAATGCAACCTGCTTCGAGCGAAGCGGCTGTGGTGCGTAATTATCTTGAAGTGATTCTGGATACCCCATGGAATACTGCTAGCAAAGTCAGCATTAACCTGAAAAAAGCACAGGAAATACTGGATGCCGATCACTATGGTTTAGATGATGTCAAAGACCGTATTGTGGAATATCTGGCTGTTCAGTCTCGTGTGAAAAAACTTCGTGGCCCAATTTTGTGTTTGGTTGGTCCTCCAGGTGTAGGTAAAACCTCACTGGGCGAGTCTATCGCTAAAGCGACAGGACGCGAGTTTGTACGCATGGCCTTAGGTGGTGTACGTGATGAAGCTGAGATTCGTGGTCATCGTCGTACTTATATTGGTGCAATGCCAGGTAAAATTGTGCAGTCATTGACAAAAGTAGGCGTGAAGAATCCTTTGTTCTTGCTCGACGAAATTGACAAGATGGCACAAGATTATCGTGGTGATCCTGCTTCTGCCCTGCTCGAAGTTCTAGATCCATCACAAAACAGCAAGTTTAACGATCACTATCTTGATCTTGATTTGGACTTGTCAGAAGTGATGTTTATCTGTACGGCTAACAGTATGAATATTCCAGAAGCGCTGCTGGATCGTATGGAAGTCATTCGCTTACCGGGTTATACCGAGGAAGAGAAAGTTAATATTGCTGAACGTTACCTCGTTCCTAAAGCAATTAAAGACAATGGCTTACGTAGCAGCGAATTGACCGTTCATGAAGAAGCAATTCGAGACATCGTTCGTCGCTACACACGTGAAGCGGGTGTGCGTAGTTTAGAGCGTGAAGTTTCTAAAATTGCACGTAAAGTGGTGAAAGAAGCGGTGAGCAAGAAGTCGAAAAACTTGCACATCGATGTCACTGGTGAAAATCTGCCAGATTACTTAGGTGCGCTTAAATTTGACTACGGCATGGCTGAAGATGAAGCTCAAGTCGGTCGCGTCAATGGTTTGGCATGGACTTCAGTCGGTGGCGAGTTATTGACCATTGAAGTGGCAGCGGTCAAAGGTAAAGGTAAATTCATTACTACAGGTTCGCTTGGTGATGTAATGAAAGAATCGATTACTGCTGCAATGACCGTGGTTCGTACTCGTGCAGATGAACTGGGAATCGAAGCGTCTCGTTTTGAAGAAACTGATGTCCATGTTCATTTGCCAGAAGGTGCGACACCAAAAGATGGCCCTTCTGCTGGATTGGCATTAACAACCGCATTGGTTTCTGCATTTACTGGGATTCCAATCCGCGCTGATATTGCCATGACAGGTGAAACCTCTTTACGTGGTAATGCACTGCGTATTGGCGGCTTGAAAGAAAAACTTTTGGCAGCACACCGTGGCGGAATTAAGTTGGTATTTATTCCGCAAGATAACGTCCGTGATTTGGCTGAAATTCCAGATAATGTCAAAGAAGGTCTGGAAATTAAAGCCGTGAAAAGCATCGATGAGATTCTACCGCTAGCTTTAACTGAACAACCTAAACCATTGGCAAAAACACCGATCGTAAAACCTGTTGAAGAGTCAAAAGCTGCACGTCATTAATCTCATACTATGTCAATCAAAAAGAGAGCTCAGGCTCTCTTTTTTACATTTATTAGGTTGAAAATTGATCAGTTAACCCCATAATAAAAGTAACAATTCATCATTTTCACTTGTTGAATTTAGTCTGGTCATCTGATTCTCCAGACAGATGACCTTTTAACCGCAGCCCCTTCACGCTTTTTGTGGGCTGCGTTTTTTTAATGTACTTAGTTTTTTGTCTAAGGCTTAATCATTCAAATAGATACAATTACAATCGACATGAAGCCCGCTAAGATCCTCGTTATACTTAGATTTGTTCGCATTGTGCATCGAGCCATATTATGAAAATTCGCATCCTCACGATTGGTCAGAAAATGCCAGCTTGGGTACTCACGGGTTTTGAAGATTATTTCAAACGTATCCAACCTTTTGTGCAGACTCAATTGATTGAACTCCCAATGGCGAAACGTGGAAAAAATGATTCAGAAGCCGATATTTTAAAATATTGCCAGATTGAAGGTGAAAGTATTCTGAATGCACTCAAACCGAATGAAACCTTGATTGCACTGGAAGTTGGCGGACGTGAGCTAAGCACAGAAAAACTTGCAGAGACGATGAAGTCATGGATGCTAGAAGGCAATGATGTAGCTTTAGCCATTGGTGGTCCAGATGGATTATCTGATCAAGTCCGTCAAGCTGCTGCTTGGCATTGGTCTTTATCTAAACTCACAATGCCACACCCGATGGTTCGGATTTTATTGATTGAGCAACTGTATCGAGCCATGAGCATCAACCACAATCATCCTTATCATCGCGCTTGATGCATCGCTTGAGACAAAATTATCAAACTAAAACGTTATATGTTTGGCAAGATAAATTGATATTTGTATGAGGTAAACAGCATGAATTTACAAACACTTCCCGGGCTATTTATCTCTCATGGTTCACCTATGCTTGCACTGGATCCTGAACAAGTCGGGCCAGCTTTACACCGTTTGAGTTTTAATTTACCTAAACCTCAGGCGATTATCATCATGTCTGCACACTGGGAAAGTCAGTCTCTGGAAATCAGTACTTCAACGCGTCCACAAACATGGCATGATTTTCGTGGCTTTCCCAAAGAACTCTATCAAATTCACTACCCCGCGCCAGGTCAACCAGAACTGGCTGAGGAAATTTTAAAATTACTGGCCGAACAACACATTCCTGCTCATGCCAATAGTACTCGACCACGTGATCATGGAGTCTGGATGCCGTTATTGCATATGTATCCAGATGCAGATATTGCTGTGATTGAAATTTCATTGCCGATGAACATGAATGCAGATGAAATTTATCAAATTGGCAAAGTCCTTGCTCCGTTACGCGAACGCCAAATTCTCTTAATTGGTTCAGGCAGCATCACCCATAATTTGGCAGAATTATCATGGGATGGAAATGCTCAACATGTTCCCGAATGGGCTTCCTCTTTTCGTAATTATGTGGTCAATAAACTTACTCATCAAGATTATGATGCTGTGCTGAATTGGCCAGATATTCCATATGTTGAACGTAACCATCCCACTCTGGAACATTTTGCTCCATTATTTTTTGCGATGGGAACAGGTAATCGTTTTTCGATTGTACATAGTAGTTTTTCTATGGGTGCGCTAGGCATGGATATTTATCGGTTTGACTAACTTTGACGAATAGAACTCTCATTCCTCTTTCTTAAATCTTGATGAATTTGACAGGGTACTCGGTGTAGTCATTGTTGCAAAATAGATACAATCTAAAACTGAAAGCCTTCATTGTCCTTATTTTATTTCCCCAATAATCCATTAACATACAATCTGTTAAAGTAAATATTGCAAACTTGAATGAAAATCAAATACTTAATCCTTGCTCTTTTACCTTTTTCAATTGTGGCATGCCAATCTGTACATCAGAACTCTGCTCCTGTCACTGTGAATGCAGAAAAACAAATGAACGCAAATAAAATTTTGAGTGCTTATACTTGGAGCTACCAGCCTGAAGGTACGCCTCGCCCAATTCAGTTAAATTTCTCAGAAAATCGTCTGAATATTATTACAGGCTGTAATAATCAAGGTGGCTCTTGGAAAGTCGAAAATCAAAAATTGATCACTTCCTCGCTTGTTTCAACCATGAAAGCCTGTGAACCTGCACTGATGAAGAATGAGCAATTCTCAAGCAACTTATTTAACGATCAACAGAATAAATTTGAACTCAATACTGCATCGGTTGAACAGCCACGCTTAACCATTATTGCATCGAATGGTCAGAAATATGAGTTTGAAGGCAGCATGACGCCTGAGACTAAATATCAGTCTCAAGGTGAAATTATTTTCTTGGAAATTTCTCCAGAAACCAAACAATGTACTGGCGTAGGCCCACAAACCTGCTTACAGGTTCGTGAAATTAAATACGACAACAAAGGCATTAAAACTCAAGTCGATAAAGACTGGACTTTATTTTATGATCAGATCGAAGGCTATCAGCACCGTGATGATCAACGTGTGATTATTCGTGTTAAACGTTACGAACGCAAAAACCCTGCGGCTGATCAGTCAAAATATGCTTATGTGCATGATATGACAGTGGAACAAGAAATCGTAAAGAAACCATAAATCCATAATGGATTCAAAAAATCCGATGCACTTCACTTTGCATCGGATTTTTCATTTAAAATATATGAATGATTTTAAAAGACACCTTGTGCCAGCATGGCATCCGCCACTTTTACAAAACCTGCAATGTTGGCGCCATCTACATAATTCACTGAACCATCTTCTCTGGTTCCATACTTGACACAGTTGGCATGAATATCTTTCATAATTAGATGTAAACGCTCATCAACTTCGGCATGTGACCACGATAGACGAATCGCATTTTGCGACATCTCTAAGCCTGAGGTTGCAACGCCACCCGCATTTGAGGCCTTACCCGGGGCATATAAAATTTTAGCTTGGATAAATTTTTCCACCGCCCCCAGTGTTGAAGGCATATTTGCGCCTTCTGCCACACAGATAACCCCATTTTGAATGAGAGTCACGGCATCCTCAGCATTTAATTCATTTTGAGTGGCACATGGCAAAGCAATATCGACTGGAATATGCCACGGTGTTTTTCCTTCAAAATATTCAAAACCATGTTTAGACGCAAACTCAGAAATACGACCACGCTTTATATTTTTGAGTTGCATGACTTCAGCAAGCAACTCATCATTAAAGCCATTTTTTAGATAAACTGTGCCGTTAGAATCAGACAACGTCACTACTTTTGCCCCTAAGAACATGGCTTTTTCGGCAGCGAACTGCGCAACATTACCTGATCCTGAAATCGCAACCGTTTTACCCTGAAAATGTGTGCCCTGAGTTTTTAACATTTCTTCTGCAAAATAGACCGTGCCATAACCTGTTGCTTCAGGACGCATCAAACTTCCGCCAAAAGAAACACCTTTGCCTGTAAATACAGATGAAGTGTTATTACTCAGCTTTTTCATCATGCCTGCCATATAGCCAACTTCACGGCCACCTACCCCAATATCACCCGCAGGGATATCGGTATCTGACCCCAAATGACGATAAAGCTCAATCATGAGTGCCTGACAAAAACGCATAATTTCACCTTCAGATTTTCCTTTAGGATCAAAATCTGAACCGCCTTTGCCGCCTCCCATTGGAAGTGTGGTTAATGCATTTTTGAATGTCTGCTCAAAACCCAAAAATTTTAAAATAGATAAATTCACCGAAGGATGAAAACGCATACCGCCTTTAAAAGGTCCAATCGCAGAATTATATTGCACACGAAAAGCACGGTTAACTTGCGTTTGTCCCTGATCATCCATCCAAGCTACGCGAAACTGGATGGCACGTTCAGGCTCAATTAAACGTTCTAACAAAGCATAATTTGCATATTCTGGATTTTTTTCAATAAATGGCCACACACTCATCATGACTTCTTCTACGGCTTGCAAGAATTCTAGTTGGTGTGGATCCCGTACTTTTACGGCGTTTAGGAAGTCGTTAAGGCTAGTATATTTCAACGCTTCATCCTCAGTAATAAATGATTCAATATTGTGCAAATTTCTCAAAAGATGATAAATTTTAGAGCAACTGATTAAATAATGTTTATAAAATAATCTCAATCTTTATTTTATAAATTATTAAAATATTTCAATTCAAAGCATTATGGTTGGAATTAAACTTTAAGCCGCATCACTCCAAAATAAATTTGAATTATTTTAGTGCATTTATGGCGCTAAAAAAGATCAATATACTCACCCATATTTCATGCTAAAATATTGCGCTGGTTTGTACACCACATTTACTGCGCCTATTTTATCTTTTTCTTTAGTTTGCCAAATCCATGAATGCTGCTATTACGCTAATCCGCGAAGTCGATGCCCTTTTGCCCCAAACCCAGTGTGGTTTATGCGGACATCGTGATGGATGTTTACCTTATGCGAAATCGATTGTAGAAGGTGAAGATGCCAATAAATGTATTCCAGGCGGACAGCCTGTCGCAGATGCGCTTGCGATGCGACTAAAACGCCCTCGATTGCAAGCAGAAGCCAGTGTCTGGCCCATTCAGGCAGACGGACGTCCGCAACGCATGAAAGCGATTATTCGTGAAGATGAATGTATCGGCTGCACCAAATGTATTAATGCCTGCCCTGTAGATGCGATCATTGGCAGTGGAAAACTCATGCATAGTGTCCTCAGTGACTTATGTACAGGTTGCGAACTCTGTATTCCACCGTGCCCAGTCGATTGTATCGATCTGGTCGAAGATACTCAGCCCTTATTAACAGATATCCAGAGACAACAAGAGCAAAACGATCTACGACAACGATACTATGCACATATTCAACGCGAAGAGCAGCAACGTTTAACCCGTAAAGGACCTATTGTTCGTGCTGAAATTGATACTGAACTTTTTGCTCAGTTTTCCAGTGCTGTTGAAGAAGTACCTGTGATTAAATTAATTGAAGATCAGGCAAAAATACCCACTACATTAGATGCCAAAACCACGATCGAACTGGCAAAACTACGCACTCAAATCAAAAAGCTGGAAAAACAACTCAGTGTCCGCCCAGATCCAGTAAAACAGCAGCAATTGGATCAATTGCAACAACGCTTAGATGAAATTCAGGAGCTTTAAATGCCAGTGAAGAACATGACAAAAAAGCAGATTCAAACTTTTTTTGAGCGTCTACGTGAGCAACGACCACATCCGCAAACGGAGCTAAACTATTCTTCCCCTTTTGAATTGCTCATCGCAGTGATGCTCTCGGCGCAAGCGACAGATGTTAGTGTTAATAAAGCCACCGATAAACTCTATCCTGTTGCCAATACCCCTGCACAAATTTATGCATTAGGGATTGATGGGCTGAAGCACTATATTAAAACCATTGGTTTATATAATGCCAAAGCTGAAAATGTGATTAAGACCTGTCAAATTTTACTAGAAAAACATCAAGGCGAAGTTCCTCAAACACGAGCTGAATTAGAAGCACTACCTGGTGTTGGACGTAAAACCGCAAATGTCGTCTTAAATACAGCTTTTGGTCAGCCTACAATGGCAGTTGATACCCACATCTTTCGCGTTGGCAATCGCACTGGTTTGGCCATTGGAAAAAATGTACTTGAAGTAGAGCATCGATTGATTAAGGTGATTCCTAAAGAATTTATAGTCGATGCGCATCATTGGTTAATCTTACACGGTCGTTATTGCTGTATAGCTCGTAAGCCTAAATGTAATGAGTGTGTGGTGTCAGATGTCTGCAACTGGCCTGAGCGGTTTGAATTTGGTGCCGCTAAAAACAGTGCTATGAAGTCATAAGACTTATTTGGTTTGTTTGTTTTGAGGGGATCGCAAATGATCTTTTTGCACAGACTGACTTGGTAATTTTTCCTGTGCTTCCTGCTGTTGGACACGACGCAGCATTTTATAGCTGATATAGACTAAATAACTGAGTCCAATTAAGCTTAAAATCACCAAAAGTGCTAAAGCGATTTTCAAAATTATCGACCTAAAAAACAAAAAGAGCCCTATCATAACAGAGCTCTTTCAAAACGAATAATCAGACTTATTTTGTTTGGTCTAAAATTGCAAACAAATCTTGTTGTACGTCTTCGATTTTACGTAAACCATCGAGCTTGTCATAAGTCGGTGCATTTTCGCCTGAAGCTGCACGCTCTTCGTAAAAACCAACCAACAGCTCAGTCAAAGTATGATAATCAGCCAAACGTTTACGAATGGTTTCTTCCTGATCATCCGCACGTTGAACTAAATCTTCACCTGTCACGTCATCTTTACCGTCCACTTTTGGTGGATTATATTCAATATGATAAACACGACCAGATGCAGGATGCTGACGACGTCCAGATAAACGTTTTACAATCTCTTCATCAGGTACCGCAATTTCAATCACATGATCAATGGTAATGCCTGCACTTTCCAAAGCTTCTGCCTGTGGAATAGTGCGCGGGAAACCATCAAAGATACAGCCATTCGCACAATCAGGTTGTGCAATGCGCTCTTTTACTAAGCCAATAATTAATTCATCTGATACTAAACCACCAGATTCCATTACACTTTTAGCTTTAAGGCCGAGTTCAGTACCTTCACGAATTGCAGCACGGAGCATATCACCGGTTGAAATTTGTGGGATATCGTAGCGCTTACAGATCAACTGAGCCTGAGTACCTTTACCTGCTCCAGGTGGTCCGAGTAAAATAATGCGCATAACAAAAAATCCTCATTAAGAACAATTTTCAGAATGTCTTGGACTATGGTTGTATAGACCATACCTACCAACATCTAATTAAATTATAAGAAAGCAACAAATAAGTGGATCGTACCAGCAACAAAACCTGTGACCCCACCTAACACAATCAAAATCCATTCATCTTCCTGAAAGGCAGGGCGCAATAGATTTTGAAACTCTTTCGGTGTTAGTTCACGAATACGATCTCGAAACATTTGAAATATTTTCTGTGCGCGGCTTGCATTAAACGCAGGGTCGCATACAGGCACCATCGTAATTTCAATTGATCGATCAATCAAGTCTGTCTTAAGTTTAGCATATTCACGCGGCCCCAAGGAAAGTTGTAATGAAGTTCTTACCAATGGAGTTTCCATAATTTCATTAATATGCCGCTTGACAATTCGACGGGTTTTGTCTTTCTTAGGGCCATACATCATTTCAGTCATGATGGATTTGAGTGTAATCAAATCTTCTGTCACGACACTGGCAAAGACATCCGAGACTTCTTCCTGACGCTTCATGAAAGCACCCTGAACATTGTAGGTGCCAATGCGCGGCAGGATGGGAACAATCCATGGAAACTTACGATCTTGGGTTAAACGGAAAAACTGTGGATAGCGTACATAGTGCGGTTCTATTGGGTTAAACACCATCCAGATCGCGATCCAGTTGGTTAAAAAGCCCCAGATTGCAGCCCAGAAAGGTACCGTCCAGTGCCACGGTACCAGAAACCAGACCAGCATTTGGAACACACCAAAAAACATCCCAATCAATGCACTAATATGCCAGATAAAATTGATTTCTTTTTGACCGACTTTTAGGAACATACGTACCATTAAACGACGGTCACCTTCCATCTGGCTGACCACCATTTCCCGCATATTCACAAGTGACTCGACGTTCATGGTCAGCTCAGTCACTAATTCTTTTAATACACCTGGTAATTGTTTATGTGCTTGAGCATAGATACGACGTTTAATGGAATAAGGCAGGTTTTCCCAAAGTACAGCATTACGATCAATCATGACTTCATCAATCAGATGCTCAAGTTCAAATCCCACCTGTTCACCAATGATTCTTGCCATATCTTCTGGATCCATTGCTTCCAGAAATTCACGTAACGAACCTAATTTGGATAAAGTATTATCGGTAATAATGCCAGAAATACGACCCGCTTTGCGTGGAACAATGCCTTGCCAACCTACGGGTATCGGCCCTAGATGAAAGCCCCAAAAAGTAATTGGGTAAAATACCATTTTTAAAGCCATCCACACGTGCGCCCACGTCACAAATGCAGTTACAGGGATAATACTCAAGACCGCCAGATGATCAGGTCGGTTCAAAAAGGTTTGCCATAATTCACTGACGTAATCTAACATCCATTACTCTCATATTTCGTTCTACTTTATGGGCTTTTACATTTTTTAAAGCTATGATTAAACACTACAAACCAATACTTAAGGTATAGGAAACTTGTAATTTAGGTTCGATATCAGCCACCACATCACCATTGGCATTCTTTAACTTCTCTCCAGTGCCAATACCGACACTAAAGGTACTAATTCGTTCTTTATCCAACCAGACGTAAGCAAGATCCACACCGCCACCTAAACGGGTTTTATCATCACCATCAATTTCTTTGCTTTCGATTGACCCTGCATAAACGCCAAAATAATAACCATTTTTGTTTACGCCAGTCAGATAGTAAGGATATCTAAATCCAATCTGTCCACCCACATTATGGTCATTATTGAGATAAGCACCCAGTTTTGCATAGGCAATGCCATAAGGATTGACCCATTCACCATTTAGATGGACTAGCTTTTGTGTAAAGCCAGCACCTGCATTCCATGTTGATGCACTTCCCTCGGTAAGTTTTGCTTCAGGTTTAAAACGACTGTCATCGGCATAGGTAAACTGACTAAGTGCAAGAAGCATGACCAAGGGATATATTTTTTTCATTATTTTCTCCATGTGTCCCTAATTATCTGATTTAGGGGATTCCGCTCATCCGTTTGGTGACTTTAACAGAATTATTTTCGTTCTTATATACAGCACATTACAATTTTAATGTCTACAAGGTCAAAAAACGTCACTAAATTTATTTCGTGAATAATTTAAAAATATCCAAAATTCTGACGACGAATGGGTTAAACTTGTCGGCTATTTTTGTGGTCTGCTTTGTCAAGTCAGTTAGGTATGAAACAGCACTTTCCTTTAAAAGATAATCAGCAAGAAAAGCGCATTTATCGAGGGCGAATCTTTTTTGCCATTGGACTGGTTTGCTGCTGTTTGTTATTGCTCTTAAGTCGTTATGCTTATTTGCAAATTGTACATTACGATGAGTTTTCAACGGCTTCTGATAAAAACCGTATCCGCTTACAGCCTCTTGCACCCGCGCGGGGATATATCTATGACCGCAATGGCGTTTTGCTTGCAGATAATTACCCTGTATTTACGGCAACGCTAAGTAAAGCAGATATTGAAGATATGGATGGTACAGTTGCACAACTGATCCCCATTTTAAATCTTTCCCAAGAAGATGTAGACCGCTTTAAGTCGCGTATCAAAACTGCACGTAAAACTGAACGGGTTTCAATTAAGCTGAATCTGACTGAAACTGATATCGCCAAATTCAGTGAAGTGAAATACAAATTCCCCGGGGTGCGCATTGAAACGCAAATGACGCGCTATTATCCACATGGCGATTTATTTGCGCACGTGATTGGTTATGTCGGACGAATTAATGACAAAGAATTAAAATCAATTAATAGTGATATTTACGCAGGAACCAACCTGATTGGAAAAATCGGGGTAGAAAAAACCTACGAAGATTTGCTACATGGAACTCCCGGTTATGAATCGATCGAAGCCGATGCTCATGGTAATGTACTCAGACATTTAGGTCGCAAAGAATCGACTCGTGGCAATGATTTATATTTATCTATAGATTATGGTTTACAAGTGGTTGCTGCCGAACAACTGGCAGATAAACGTGGTGCAATTGTGGCAATCGATCCGCGTACTGGTGAAATTCTGGCACTGGTGTCAAGTCCAAGTTTCAATCCTAACCTCTTTGTTACAGGCATTAGCAGTACAGATTATAGTGCTCTACGTGATAATCTGGATCAGCCCCTCTATAACCGTGCAGTTCAAGGTGCTTATCCACCGGGATCCACCATTAAGCCCATGGAAGCGATGGGTGGCATTCACTATGGTTTAGTCGATTGGGCAACCACCATTAATGATCCGGGTTATTTCCATCTTCCTGGCGATTCGCATAAATTCCGTGACTGGAAAAAAACAGGTCATGGTGTAGTCAATATGCACAAAGCCATTATTCAATCGTGCGATACCTATTTTTATGTACTGTCCTACCAAATGGGCATCGAGCGTATGAATGACTGGATGCGCCAATTTGGTTTCGGTGAAAAAACTGGGGTTGATCTACCCAGTGAAAGTACTGGTTTATACCCAAGCCCTGAATGGAAGATGCGTACCCGCAAAAGTAAGTGGCTAAAAGGCGAAACCATTTCCGTCAGTATTGGTCAGGGGGCGTTTACAGCGACCCCACTTCAGTTAGCGATGGCAACTGCAATTACCGCCAATCATGGTGCACATGTCACGCCGCATGTATTACGTGCCACACGTGGTGCAAAAAAATATGAAGTTCATAATGCGCCTGATGGAAAGATTAATTTTAATGGTACCGAACAAGACTGGCTTAACATGCGCGATGCCATGATTGATGTCGTGCAATCAGGTACAGGTCGTGGGATTCGTACACCGCTTTATCAAATTGCAGGAAAAACAGGTACAGCTCAGGTTAAGAGTATTGCACAGGGTAAAAGTTATAACGAATCGATACTGACACAGCGCCAACTGGATCATGGTTTATTTGTTGGGTTTGCCCCTGCTGAGAATCCTGAAATTGCCATTGCTGTGGTGTGGGAAAATGGTCGTCACGGTGGTTCAGCCGCTCAACTTGCCAAGCCTGTGTTTGATTATTGGTTGGTCAATCGTAAAAAAGAACAGATTCGTCCCGCAAATCATCAAATCAGTGGCGGTTTAATGACCGCTGGCATTAAGCCGGGCGAGCTTCCAAGTGGTGCTTTACTTGAAGCGGATCCTAATGCTAATCCAAATAAGAAAAAACCTGAGCAAACACTACAAAATACGCCCGCATCGTCTGTAACCCCTGTTGCCAATAACGCTGAGGTGACTGAATAATGAAAAATCAGCTCAGAATTATTGGCGGTGAATGGAAACGTCGTGTATTACCTTTTGCGAGTATAAATGGATTACGCCCTACACCTGATCGTGTCCGTGAAACGCTCTTTAACTGGTTAATGTGGGATATTCCAAATGCTACGGTTTTAGATGTCTGCACAGGTTCAGGTGCATTAGCATTTGAGGCTTTGTCGCGCGGCGCGAGTTCTGTTTTGATGATTGAACCTGATTCAACTCAGGCTAAAATACTCAAACAAAATATTCAGCTTCTCAATGCACAGCATTGTGAATTAAAAGTGGCGACTGCACAGCACATCTTACCCAAACTTAATCAACAGTTTGATGTGGTCTTTCTTGATCCACCCTATGCGCTGGAACTCTGGCAAGAACTTTCTATTTTGATAGATCCGCTATTAAAAGATCAGGCCTATATTTATGTCGAAGCGGATCGTGATCTTCGTCAGCTACAACTTCCCGCTTCATGGCAATTAGTCAAATCCACTAAAGCAGGCACCGTTCGCGCAGGACTTTTCCAAAAAACATAATTTATTCTTATAGAAAATGAGATAAAACAGCTATGCAATCATGGTCATTGTTTTTAGTCGGTGCGTGTATTGCAGGTTTTATTCAGGGCCTGACAGGTTTTGCCTTTGCATTGGTCGCCATGTCTTTTTGGGTGTGGGCTTTGCCACCTCAACTTGCTGCTCCATTGGTGGTGTTTGCTTCCCTTTGGTGTCATATCATTGCGCTAAGTAAGGAACGTCCACATCAGCTTGGTATCTCTCTGGTTATTCCTTATATCCTCGCAGGTTTAATTGGCGTTCCTTTAGGAAGTTATCTTTTACATCAGATCAATGCGGAAACATTTAAACTGATTTTAGGTGTTTTTTTGCTGATCTGGTGCCCTGTCATGTACTTAGCTCCAGAATTTAAGTCATTAAAACGCTTAGGCAAAAAAATTGATGCAGTGATTGGCTTTTTGGGTGGTGTATTAGGTGGACTCGGTGGTTTTTGTGGATCTTTACCCTCTGCATGGGTGATGCTCAAGGGTTTAAATAAAATTGAACAACGATACATTCTCAGGCATTTTAATTTTGCGATTCAGCTTTTTACTTTTGCAGTTTATATATTTCAGGGAACGGTACAGCTCAATCAATGGCCGTATATTATGGTATTAATGATCAGCGTCACCATTCCTGCAATCTTGGGTTCACAGCTATTTTATAAAGTTTCAGAAAAACAATTTAAGCATATCGTGCTGTCTTTATTATTTGCCTCAGGTACATTTTTAGTGATTTCAACTGTGATTTAACATTTAATTTATTGTGGACGATCTAAACGAACGGCGCGTATATCGCGCACTATTTCTTCCTCACGGCGCTCACGTACATCATCATCGTCATTTTGCTGTTGAGGTTGTAAGCTCCAATGTTGTATATGATAAATCGGCGATAAATTAGCACTAGGCAAACTGATTTGTGCCTGAATCGGAACACTCAACATACATCCCAATAGACTCAGTATAACCAAGAGTATGGAACGAAATTTTTTCATTCTCAGTCACCGCATTGCCTCTCAAACTCCAATCAGTCTGCCTGAAACCACATCAATGAATTTGAAGAAAAGACAAGCAATGTATGCTTGTTCGTTATCTCTTCTGTTAAAACGGTAAATAAATTTAACTACAATCTTAAAAAGACCAAATCCAGAAAATACGAATCAATTGACCACGATCATAAGGAAAACTCGAAATATATTCATAACCGATTTTATGATCAGCATTAATTTTATAAGTCATCCCATAACCAAATGAAATGGATAAATCATGGGCACTGATATGCTCTGAGCCAGCATTGATCATTTTATTTTTTAAGGCATCGGTATTATAGGCGGTGTAATTATAAATGTTGATCCGTTCATTCGAATAAAAAGGGTTTTTCAGGATTTCATAATCATTTTCTTCTTGATCGTGCTGCTCAGCTAGATGTTTTTGGATTTGATTCAGATCGGTATTTTCAGGATGATGCTGCTCATCAACAATCTGTTCTGGGTTATTTTTTGCAAAAAAATCATAGGCATAAACATTGGATAAGCATGTGATTCCACCGACGACCAACAACCCCAAAATGATGTACTGAAAACCCATGATCTGATGAAAACAACCAATAAAAAAGGTAGCATACGCTACCTTTAAACTTGAATAAATACAAACGACTAAGTTAAGCCGATCACAGCAACAATCGCAGCCAATCCTGCCATGATCTTACGTCCATAAGGGACATAACGATTGATCAATTCACCCAAGCCAAGTCCTAGCGCATAGAGGATTGCCATACCAGAAATCATGCCTAATACCAATCCGACCACATGACCTTGTGGCGCAAGCTCAACACCATGCGCCATGCCATGAAAACTCGCCATTAATGCCGCAGCTAGGGGTAAAACACGATAGGATTTGCTCCATAACGACACGGCTAACACTATCAGCGAAGCAACAATGCCATATTCAGTCATATTGGCAGGTACAATCTGATTAGCGCCTAAAACAAAACCAACTACCAAGCTTAGGCTTAAACCCAATATCCCCAAGACTCGCCATTGTTTAGCAACTGTCCAGAGCAAAACACCAAAACCAATCGCCATCACCAGATGGTCAAGTCCCGTAAATGGATGAATCAGACCTTCCCAAAAACCCACATGCATCTGATCATGCCCAGGATGTGCCATCACCATCATTGGTAAAAAGCCAAAAACCATAGCTAACACGTGTTTGTTGAATGCGCGCATAGCGCCTCCTTAAGCTTTAAATAAGCCCTGTTTTTCAATAAATTCGATGATCTGATTAAGTCCATCTTCAGTTTTCATATTTGAAAATAAAAATGGTTTTTCACCACGCATACGTTTGGCATCCTGCTCCATCACATCCAGATTTGCCCCGACCATAGGTGCAAGATCGGTCTTGTTAATAATCAGCAAATCAGACTTGGTAATGCCAGGTCCGCCTTTACGTGGAATCTTTTCACCACCACCAACATCAATCACGTATAAAGTCAAATCAGAGAGTTCTGGGCTAAAGGTCGCCGCCAGATTATCGCCACCACTTTCAATGATGATCAATTCCAAACCATCAAACTTTTCACATAAATCATCTATTGCAGCCAGATTAATCGAAGCATCTTCACGAATTGCAGTATGCGGACAGCCACCTGTTTCTACACCCACAATACGGTCTGGAGACATCGCCTCATTGCGGGTTAAAAAGTTTGAGTCTTCCTTGGTATAAATGTCATTGGTCACTACGGC
Organism: Acinetobacter sp. 479375; assembly: GCF_000581715.1. NCBI lineage: Bacteria > Pseudomonadati > Pseudomonadota > Gammaproteobacteria > Moraxellales > Moraxellaceae > Acinetobacter > Acinetobacter sp. 479375. Next base: position 22,848 of record NZ_JEZN01000026.1, read on the forward strand.
CATATTGTATTTATCACGTAATGCGCGGCACAAATTAAGGGTCAATGCGGTTTTACCTGATCCGACTGGCCCACCGATACCGACACGTAAAGGACTACGTTCTGTCATAATTATTTCCTATTGCTATAACTGGGTTAAATTTTTTGGGAGAACATCTTAGATTTCTTTCATTGGGCCTTCTTAATTCTCATTGAGGAAGAAAATAAAGAAAGTCCAAATAATGATGAAAAACCTATCTAAGATCCCCCACATTTATGATCTAAATAATCTGGAATACTGCGTTTCATGTTGCATACTCAACATGGCATAACGTGGTAAAGCACTGCTGAGTTCATCATCCTGTAATGCCAAAGCCTGCTCAACTGCCTGTGGTACAAGGCTATGCAAATGCCATAAAATGCGCTGTCCACTCATCTGCCCCAAAGGCACAGTTTTTACCGCTGCCAACACCTGATTTTCCAGTACACTAAAGCTATATGCAGTCAAAACATCCGCTTTATTTAAACCTAACCGACCACAGAGTTGTGCATACACAGGAACAAAACCGAATTGCTTTTTCACCTCAACGGGCATTTTCAGGACATCTTTAATCCATGCATTTAAGGAGAATGCCAACTGCTGTGATTCGGCTAAAAGCTCTTTGCTTTCACGACTGGCTTTATATAAATTTGCCCAGTGTAAAAATTGCGCATCATCTGCATAAGATTGCACCAGTCGCTTAAGTACAGGCAGTTCAAATCTAACTAGCAGCATTTCCAGCACTTCTTCAAAATAAGCCATACAGCTTGCTTCATTCTGGATCAGCCCAGTTTCAATCGCTGTTTCTACTCCCTGAGAATAACAATAGGCACCCACAGGTAAAGCCGTTGAGGATAAAGTCAACAGTTTGAGTAATTGCGCTGCATTAATGGACATGATGCAAGGACTTAATTGGGCTTAAACGATGATCATGGGCATGTTGTGCATATGCACCACTTTCAGGTTCAAACGCATGTTCGACCAGTTTTACATGCAAGCCTAAGCCTTCGACCATTTCTGCCAGTACATGATCAGGTTCAAAATACAGCGCATAAGGAGTAAGCATTAATGGCACATGGCGGTTACCCAAATGATAAGCCGCTTTAAGCAATTCAAAATCAGTCTTGGCAGTCACTTGCATCAGTTGTTCAGGTTTAGCATCAACACGCAACACCTCACCCTCATTGGTGGCAATAAAAGAGCCACTACGTAAAATGCCAGTACGTGGCAAATCCGCACCAATATCAGTGCCGTTGCTTAAAGTGGCACGAAAGCGTGATTTTTGACGTGTATCAAAGCTCAGTTCAACCGTTTCAAAGGCTTGATCTGATGCAATTTCATCAAGACGCTGGGTGTAGATTTTCATACAATTCCTCGTACTTATTTTTAATCATCAAAACAAGAAATAACGTTGTGCCATTGGCAATACATCCGCAGGTTCACAGGTCAATAGTTCACCATCGGCACGTACCTCATAGGTTTCAGGATGTACATCCATCACGGGGCAATACGTATTATGCTTCATATCCGCTTTGGTGATATTACGAGTATTTTTACAGGGGCTAATCAATTTCTTCAGTTTTAACTTTTCAGCCACACCATTTTCAATAGCAACTTGTGATAAAAAAGTAATACAGGTGTTATGCACGCCACGCGGATAAGCACCAAACATCGGACGATAATGCACAGGCTGCGGCGTTGGAATCGAGGCATTGATGTCGCCCATCGGTGCTGCTGCAATCATGCCACCTTTAATAATCATGGACGGTTTTACCCCAAAGAAAGCGGGTTTCCACAACACTAAATCTGCCAGTTTCCCTTCTTCCACCGAACCGATTTCATGACTTAAGCCATGCGTAATCGCAGGATTAATCGTATATTTGGCAATATAGCGTTTCACCCGATTGTTATCATGCGTGGCATTATCGCCCTCTAAAGCACCGCGTTGAATTTTCATCTTATGCGCAGTTTGCCAAGTCCGAATAATCACCTCACCGACACGCCCCATCGCTTGCGAATCAGAAGACATCATCGCAATTGCACCCAAATCCTGCAAAATATCTTCCGCAGCAATGGTTTCTCGTCGGATACGACTTTCTGCAAATGCTACGTCTTCGGCAATTGCTGGATCAAGATGGTGACACACCATCAGCATATCCAGATGCTCATCGATGGTATTGATGGTATAGGGACGAGTCGGATTGGTTGAAGATGGCAAAACATTGGCCTGACCAATCGCTTTTAAAATGTCTGGCGCATGTCCACCACCCGCACCTTCAGTATGGTAAGTATGGATGGTTCGATTTTTAAATGCCGCCAACGTTTCTTCCAGAAAACCACTTTCATTTAAAGTATCCGTATGAATCGCTACTTGAACATCGAACTCATCTGCTACGCTTAAACAGTTATCAATAGCTGCTGGCGTTGAACCCCAGTCTTCATGCAGTTTGAGTCCTACCACACCTGCTTTAATCTGTTCACGAATCGGATCGGGCAAACTTAAGTTACCTTTACCTAACAATCCAATATTCATCGGTAAATCATCAATACCCTGTAACATGGTTGCAATATGCCACGGCCCTGGTGTGACCGTGGTTGCCGATGTTCCCGCTGCTGGGCCAGTGCCGCCACCGACCATCGTGGTCACACCAGACATCAACGCTGTTTCGACTTGTTGCGGGCAAATCCAGTGGATGTGGGTGTCGATACCTCCCGCAGTGAGAATCTGCCCTTCCCCTGCAATTACTTCGGTTGCGGCGCCTAGTGGAATGGTAATATCTGGCTGAATGTCAGGATTACCAGCTTTACCAATTTTCCAGATTCGGCCATTTTTAAGACCAACATCGGCTTTGACAATACCCCACCAATCCACAATCAAGGCATTGGTAATCACCGTATCGGCAACTTCATCTGCCAAGAGTTGCGATTGTCCCATCCCATCACGAATGACTTTACCACCACCAAACTTGACTTCTTCGCCATAGGTGGTTAAGTCTTGTTCAACCTCAATAAATAGTTCGGTATCCGCCAAACGAACTCGATCACCCACCGTTGGCCCAAACATTTCAGCGTATGCACGTCGTGACATTTTCATAATAAGTTTCTCTGTAATATTTTATCTTTTTAATCCAATGCGCCCATCACACGCCCTGCAAAACCATACACTTCACGTTTACCTGCCAATGCCACCAGTTCCACATCACGGCTTTGCCCCGGCTCAAAACGTACTGCTGTACCTGCGGCGATATTCAATCGATAGCCCCTAGTTTGCTCACGATCAAACTGCAAGGCATCATTGGCCTCAGCAAAATGAAAATGCGAACCGACCTGAATTGGACGATCACCCGTATTGGCGACACTGACTTTTAAAGTCTGGCGTCCGACATTTAACTCGATTTCGCTGTCAGGGGTGATTACTTCACCAGGAATCATCTTGCTCTCCTTATTATTGTTATACGATCGGTTGATGAACCGTAACTAATTTAGAACCATCAGGGAAAGTCGCTTCGACCTGTACTTCGGCAATCATCTCAGGCACACCGTTCATCACATCATTTTTAGTTAACAGTGTGGTGCCATAGTGCATCAATTCAGCCACGCTCATTCCATCACGCGCGCCTTCAAGCAAAGCTGCTGAAATAAAAGCCACCGCTTCTGGATAATTCAATTTCAACCCACGGGCTTTGCGGCGCTCTGCCACCAATCCCGCAGTAAAAATCAGCATTTTGTCTTTTTCGGTCGGATTAAGTTCCATGAATTCTTCCTAATCTTGATGGTTTAATTTAAGCAAAATATATGCACAAATTGTGATAATGATCTTGATATGTCATGCGACTCATCAGCAGTATTGAATAAGCCATATATCAAGTGCGCCAAATACGCGGAAATTCCTCATCCAGATTAAACCAGTAGCGGCGCAGTCTGGCTCGAATAGCTGCAAATGCATCGTGACACGCACGCACGTCATCTCCCAAAAAACGCGCACAGATCACATCGTCCAATAACGTTAATCTAACAGGCACTTTCATACGTACCATCAATTCACGGATTAATTCAATGTGTTGTTCTAGATAAAAACTTGCACGATATTGTTCAGGAGCCACCGCCCAAAAACTTCCCATGACCGCATAACCGTTCATGCCTAAACAAGAAGATAACCAACGATCCTGACCTTTAAAACGCAATGTATCTGCCACTAAAAGTTTCTGCTCACGATACAATTTAAACTGATTGGCATAGGCGCCTGTTTGAAAAGTTTCAGCTCTGGCCTGTCGACCCAATACCAGCATATCCCAACCAATAAAACTCGCAGTTTGACCCAGATGAATACGGGTTTCTGAATGGGCATTGGCACCATCAAATAGCATGGTTTCCTGAGGAAGCCATTCCAAAATCGAATGGTCTTTTACCTGTAAATGAATATGCTGAAATGCCTGTTTACCATTGGTTTTATACCATTTCCCTGCGCCAGGTGTCGTCACTACCGCATGGGCATTTTCTTGAGTAGAAATTTGAAACGTTAAATGATCACCCCCTGCAATTCCAGCAGGTGGATGCACAATAATGGCATGGCACACCCCTGTCTTTTCAGGCCACAGCATTTTTTGCACCCGAACAGGACCATAATGTTTACGATGATTCATAATGGTGCGTTGACCATCATATTTAAATCCTAGTTCCAACTCGGCATACCACAAAGCTTTAGACCTTTGGGCTGTAAAGTCCTGTGGTTGATTCATTGCATTCCTTTTATAACGAAATATGAAGGGTATTGTTATAATGCAAAAATTGCACCAATAACTTGCAAATGATGCTTTTGCAAACTATATGCTCTATTTATCATCAATCCTCAAACAATATAGGTTTGATTTCAGACTGGGTTTTTCCTAATCTTAAGTCATCTTGGTACTCTCTAAAAAGTGATTTGACATGGAAATTCAAGAACAAGTTGTGCTGGTGACAGGGGGAGCGCGTGGTCTAGGCCTAGCAATTTCTCAAGCTTTACTCAAACAAGGGGCTCGTGTTGTAGTCAACTATCTCAATAGCCATAGCGCCGCACAAGATTTGCAACAACAATTTCCAAATCAGGCTTTGATCTATCAGGCAGATATCACTGAAGCTGATCAAGTTTTAGCAATGTTTAAAGCTGCAAAACATCATTTTGGTAGTGGAATTACATCTGTAGTCAATAATGCATTAATCAAATTTGAATTTAATGGGGAAGCGCGTCCGCATATTGAAAACTTAAATTGGGACGATATGCAGCAACAATTTGAAGGTGCTGTAAAAGCCGCAATAAATACCCTACAGGTTGGACTTGAGGATATGAAAGCAGCGCAGTTCGGCCGTGTGGTAAATATTGGAACCAATCTGGTACAAAATCCTGTAGTGCCCTATCATGACTATACTGCTGCCAAAGCAGCTTTATTGGCTTTCACACGTACCAGTGCGCATGAACTCGGTCAATATGGAATCAATATCAACATGATTTCAGGTGGTTTACTCCAAACGACTGATGCCAGTAAAGCAACACCTCATGCGGTATTTGATTTAATTGCGGCATCGACTCCGCTCAGACGTACCACCACGCCGCAAGAATTTGCCGATGCTGTTTTACTGTTCTTATCGCCGTGGTCACGTGCTATTACAGGCCAAAATTTAATCGTAGATGGTGGTCTGGTAAAAAACTAATTTTTCCGATCGAGATAAAATTGCTTAATTAGCCAAAAATTAAGCAGTTTTTTTAAATATGCCAACTTTTTTACTTTAAAATCCTTATAAACTATTTGCTTCTTTTATTTTCACTCAATTTTTATGAAACTTTTCTTGGTGATCTCCACGTGTAGCTTATTATTCGGCTGCGTACTTGGAAGTTCGAGTGAAATTAAACGTGCTGAAAAAATGCTTGAACATTTTCAGTGCAAAAATATTGAAGTTCATGAGATGCCTCAAAGTAATATCAACACTTTTCATCAGCAATCTTTAGCAGTAAGTAAACAAAAAGCCAGCCACTATATTGAACAATATAAGCAAGGGGAAAGCCTGTTTGATATGCCGCTTGATGAGGTTGTTGAACAGCAATATCAACTATATAAATCTGCATGCCAATCTTTGGGTGGTGTCACATCTGACTGATGCCTCATCAATTGATGAAAGCCTACACAACACAACTAAATTGATACTAAAACAATGATTTTGTTCAAATTGCTTACATATCGCTACTATTTACAGAACGTGTAATTTTGTAGGCTAATCTCTGATTCAAAAAACTTGGATAAATCGATATGAAAAAATCACTTATTGCGATTGCAATTGCCAGTACTTTATTAGTGGCATGTTCAAAAAAAGAAAATCAGACTGAAACAACGACCTCTGCTGCTGACCAAACTCCTGTTGCCTCCGCTCCTGCTGAAACAGCAACGGCTGTTGATACAGCTCATACAGCTGAAAATTCTCTAGATTGGGCGGGTGATTATAAAGGCAAATTACCTTGTGCGGATTGTGAAGGCATCCAAACAGAGCTCGAATTAAAAGCGGATAAAACTTTTGAATTAAAAGAAACTTATCTAGGCGGCAAAAGCGATGGTAAGCCAATCGAAACTAAAGGCACATTTAAATTTGATGAACAAAAACCTTCAGTAATTGTTTTGGATACTCAACCAGATCATCGTCAATTCTTTATTGGTGAAAACACCGCGACAGCTTTAGATATGGAAGGTAATAAAATCGAAGGTGCGATGGCTGATCTTTACGTTCTTAAAAAAGAAAACCATTAACACGTCCTAATTTTATAAAATATTGAATACCAATCCTAAGTGATTGGTATTTTTACAAATACCGCATAATGAAATAAAGTTTCTAAAAATACATATTCAATTATAAAAAAACAAAACACTATAGTAAGATCAAACTATCAATCAAATCGAAGTAAAAACAAGGATTCTCTTCAATGAAAACGCGTGTAACCGAATTACTTGGTATTGAATATCCTATCGTTCAGGGCGGGATGATGTGGGTCGGACGAGCTGAATTAGCAAGTGCTGTTTCAAATGCAGGAGGGCTTGGCACATTGACAGCCCTGACTCAACCAAGCCCTGAAGACCTACTCAAAGAAATTCAGCGTTGCCGCGACATGACGGATAAACCTTTTGCAGTGAATTTGACTTTTTTACCCGCGATTAATCCGCCACCTTATGCCGAATATCGTCAAGCCATTATCGAAAGTGGCGTCAAGATTGTAGAAACCGCGGGCAATAAACCTCAAGAACACATTGAAGATTTTAAAAAGCATCATATTACGGTGCTGCATAAATGTACGTCGGTACGGCATGCGCTTTCTGCCCAGCGTATGGGGGCAGATATCATTTCAATTGATGGTTTTGAATGTGCTGGGCATCCGGGTGAAGATGACATTCCTGGACTGATCTTGATCCCAGCCGCTGCCGATCAAGTCAAAATTCCACTCATCGCCAGTGGCGGGTTTGCCGATGGCCGTGGTTTGGTGGCTGCTTTGGCATTGGGTGCAGAAGGCATCAATATGGGAACGCGTTTTTGTATGACGCAAGAAGCACCCCTTCATGAAAAAATTAAGCAGTACTATTTAAATCAGGACGAACGCTCTACCAACCTGATTTTTAGAAAGTTCCGCAATACCACTCGAGTGGCTAAAAACAGTATCTCAGACTTGGTGGTTGAACTGAGTCAAAAACCTGATATTCAATTTGAAGATATTCGTCCTTATGTGTCTGGTGCAAAAGGTCGTATGGCTTTAGAAACGGGTGATGTCGATGCAGGCTTACTTTCCGCAGGACAGGTGTTAGGTCTAATTCATGATATTCCAAGCTGCCACGATCTCATTCAAGGCATTATGACTGAAGCACAAGAAATTATTCAGCAACGCTTAAATCGTTTAATAGATTAATTATTATTTATTTTAGGGGCTGTACTAGATAAGATTCAAATTTCAGTCCAAAACCGCAAAGTTTTTAGTTGTTGTTTTGGACTACCGTAGTTAAATCTAAACTCACATTCCTTAATAAACAAGTGAAAAGAATCCTTGGGTATTCCATTATATTTTCTTAGCGTTCTTTTCGCCTGATTCCAGAAATTCTCAATGCCATTGATGTGATTATGCCCATTCGCAAAATGGCTTGAATGATTGATTCTATAATGTCTAAAACCTGCTATGTCCAAAGCATTATAACTATGCCAGTGATCTGTATAAACAATACTGTCA
>NZ_JEZN01000027.1:0-30500 GCF_000581715.1 Acinetobacter sp. 479375
TGTTCTTTTCTTTCAGTGCATCTTGCTGCCTATCATCTTTATAATGAAAATCAAGGAGAGGAATTATTTCATCTGGACGAGTCAGTTTTTTAGCCTTTTCGTAAAGTTCATCAAACCAACTCTCTTCTAAATTCTTACTATAAACATAATTCGTTTTTAAATAAAATTTTTGGCGATCCATCCATTTAGTGCTCATCCATTGACATCGTTGCATCCATTCTTGAGCTTGAGTATCTTCGCTTAAACGTCCTTCTCTAAAACTTATCAAACGTTGAAAAGGTGTCAGAGTACTCTTCTCTATACTAAACTTCTTTTCTTGTCGGCCAGCCATCGTAACTGGCTGTGTTTGCTGATAAGAATTAAACCATTTCTGCTGCTGAGTATAACGATTTAGGTTTATGTAGTCTGTACTTGACTTCACTGGACTAAAACACTGTTCTAATACTTTTTTTGAAATGATACACGGCGAATTATAAATTCGATCGACTGCTAATAAATCCAAAACATGAAGGTAATTTGAAGCCGTTTGCTCAATACTGCTATGCCCCATCCAAGAGGCGAGCACCTGCCATTTATGTTGAATAATCTCTTCTTGAGCACGTGCTTTCATACCAAACAATAAATCCCTCATCTTTTTTGCTTTTACCCAACGACAATCTGTGTAGGTCTTGATCATTTCTTTTGAACCGAGCAAAGTTATTGCTAGATAGTTAGCAGCACTGTGGCGTAATGTATGAAAACTAAAGCCATGATGCATACCTAATATTTGACTAAACAAATCTACTGTAATTTTGCTGATACATTGATCAGTTAACACACGATGATTCACACTAAAAAGTAGATCATCCTGCTGATTAACCAAATATTGCTCATAACGATGTTGTATGTAACGTTGTACTACTAAAAACTCATGTTCTGACAATGCAATTTTCAAAGGTATTTGACGATTTGCACTTTGCGTTTTCAGACGGCGATATGAATTGTTCTGAATATGAAGCGTGATATTATTAAAAGCTGTATTTTCTTTTTCTTTATAAAGTAACTCTGGGCAAATAATATCTTGTATTTTAAGACAACGAACTTCATTTAATCGGAGTCCAGTTCTATAACTCAGTAAATACATCAGCTTTAAACAACTCAGATGATCGACCCACTCTGATGCCGTTGGCTCTTGACTTAAATATTCTAGTTTTTCCAATAGCTTGCCAAATAACAAAGGGCTTACTAGGCGTGCATTGCAAATTTGTAAATGCTTAAAACTTGAATTCTGTAACACCAATACCCCTGGAGCATCATAATTCTCTATACAAAATTGATGAAAATCTTTTAGGCGACCAAAACGGTATTCTGCTGTTTGGTGCATCTTACGAGAGGTTTTTCCTTTAACAGCTTCACGTTGAGTTGCTTGTGCATCTCGTTCACTGCTATATTTCAACAACTGTCGATATAAATCTTCATAATCATCAATGGATTGTTGCTTTAAATCTAATTTATTGAGCCAAATCTCAAATATAAATTCTTTACCAAACGATCCTAAGTAGCTTTCAATAGTTGATAATTGAAGCCCTCGTTTTTTTAAATGCATTAACCATTCAATTAAGCGTAGTTGAGCATCAATTAAAGACTTTTCCTCCGTATTAGCATCAACTATCTTCTCCTCTAACACCCTTCTGGTTTCTTGCCAAAAACGTAGCGTGTGTTCTTCTTTATTCCTCTTTTTATCTAAACGCTCAACTTTTTGACCTTTACGTTTCTTTTGATCAAACAACATCAACTCATACGGAATCGTTTGTAATTTGCTTTGAGCAGTCGGAACTTCCGGATGTAACTGCTCTTGTTCAAAATGAATAGGGCGACTCTCTTGTTCTGTGACTTGATTGTAATCATTATTCCACAGCAATCTAAATTCGGATGGCCTTAAAGCGACAGTATTAATCTCTTGCTGAAGCACATTACTCAAAAATATATCTAGGCTAAGGTTTGGATTAAATTCGAGTACCATTTGCACATCATTAAATGCACGAAATCCACGGCGTTTAATTTGATATTGCAGATCCCCAAGACTTTTTTTCCTGTCTATCTTACTCAAGCTTTCTAAAATACAATCTTCAACTGAATGTTGCAGACGAAATTCTTTCTGAGTGGCTTTCAACTTTTTTAAATATTGTAAAATGAACTGCGCATATGGGTTAAAAAAAACATGTTTCCATTGGTACAACTTTCCCTGTTCTACATCGTTGCCATATTGAGAGTTTTCAACACGATAATGTAGTAACAATGGATTAGTGATCTTTTGATAATCAGAATGGTATAACCGAAAACAATTCAGATCTGTACCAAGCTCAATGGCATCCTGCAATTGTTTCTGAATAGTAATCAAATGCTGTTCATCTGCACAGCCTGAAATATATATAAAACTTAAGCATAAATTTCCCCATAAGTACTTCGGTTCATCCCAATATTCAAATGAATCTTGCCAATACTGCCTTAATTCCTTGACTACCAGAATATGTAGATGCCCGTGTTTTAATCGTGACTCTGTACTCTCAATTTTTCTAGGCAGTACTATCCGTTTCGTATGTGGATTTAGCTTAATTCTGTATGATTTTTTATCTACATTCTGGTTGAATTGCCTCCTTCTTTTATTAAATTCATCTTCAGTAAATTGCATCAGTTTTGATTGTTCGTCTCGGCTGAACTTTTGACTCAAATAATCAACACTATCTTTAATGTCATGCCATTTTTCAGCGATCTGCTGATCAAGTTTTTGCTGCATGTCTTTCGTCAATACTTCAGGTGAAGAAGGCTGTCTATCTAGCGACTTTTTCACCAATTTATGAATATCAACAAATAGATCATCTAGTTGCGGTTTTATTAGTTCTTTGATTTTTTGCATACAACTATTTTCGCTCTAAGTGTTTAATCGATAAAAATTTGACATTATCTTGCAATTGCTGGCGGGCTTGCTGTACATAGACATTCGGAATAAGTGAAGAATGCGGATGAAAAGCCTCTCGGTCACGTTGATCATGACCATAAAGAGCCTGTATTAAATGGAATGCTAAAGCAGTTTTTTCTTCTTTTTTTTCTTCTTTTTCTTCTTTTTCTTCTGCATACATCAAAAAATTCATATCAAAATGACGTAACCAATTCGAATACATATTCTTTGGAAAGATTCCTTCCATATATAAATTTACCCAGTTTCGAGATAAAGGGATTAACTTAATTTTTCTGCTCTGCCACTCTTTGACAGTTATCGGCAAGATATCTTTACTATCAATGACCTTGCCAAAAAGATCATTTACAGTAATTTTCTTTGCAAAGACTTGTCTAAAAAACGAACCGTACGCTTCAATAATTTGTTCTAAAAAGACTGTGTAATTTTGCAGTGTTTTTATGAAAAAATCAGATAATGGGATAAAACGACCATCTTTTCTTGCTTTACTATTTCTTTTATCGTTTACATATAAAAGCTTAAGCTCAACACAATAATCATCCAAATTCCCCAACAGATTTTTTTTAGGCCGACTTGCCAAACTCAACAAGCTAACATGCCACATCCAACACGCGTATGCATTCAATTGATTAATGATATGTTGATCTTTTTGAATATTTTCTTGGCAATGTTTATGTAAAAAAGCAAATTGCTCTTTCACAAAACTGGGTTCAAGTGCCAGTTGGCTCCCTATCCTTCCTATAGATAATGCAGATTGCACTTTGAATTGTTGTCGCAATATTTTGAGTTCTTCAGTAAATTCCGAGGAATGTGGTGTAAGTGCTGTTTCTACAAAGGCTAGATATGTGCTACTGAGTTGAGCTTTCGGTAGCCCTCCATAATAGATACCAGGCATGTGATGCTGACTATCCCGCCCAGCAATTACATGAGCTAGATATTCATTATATGTTTCATAATATATATGAAAATATAATTGAGCCTGCAGTTTTTCAACAGTGATCGAACCTACAAACCGATTATCAAGCCAATTCTTAAGTTTTGTATTAATGTCTGTTGAAGAAATTATTGGATTCGATGCTTGTTCAATATAGTCAAACCAAGCAGAAGGTAAATGTAGTTGATGTGTCATCACTTCATTCCATCGCTCATCATTTAAGCTCTTAATCTTCTGCTCTGTAATATTAAGATTTAATTTGAGTAAATATTCGCGACGTCTACTTGAACCATTTTGAATCAACGTACCCTCCTGAATAAGGTCATTAAAATCCATCAGTGCTATGGGAGATAATCCAGTCAAAAGTGACAATAAACATGCGGCAGCGATTGCAGCATCATCCCAGTCCCTATTTAACTCAGTTCTCAACACATAAACAATTTGCTTCAGTATATCTGGCGCCAAATAATGTGGATTTGTAATAAATGGCGCATGACGGCGTTGGCGATGCCGCGTGTAATACGCAGCATAATCACTAATTAAATGATTAAAATTTTTAGTTTTTTCATCTTCAGAGTATAATTCTAGTTCAGTGTCCAATAACTCAATTTCACGATCTTCATCTTTGTGAAGAGAGGCATCATAAAAACTGATCTTTGCGTTATGTCCGATATCTTCATGCTTACCTGATTTTATTTCACGAAATTTTTTGAGTTCATTTTTAGTGGGCCATTTCAAAACTTTGCTTTTTTTTGACTTACGCTGACGATGAACAACACGACGATCATCTAGTCTTTTAAAAATTATTAATAGAGCCGATAAATACTCTATGACTTGTACTTGTTTGAAATCTTTAATATTAAAAAGTTGATTACGATCCTCTTTTTTCAAATTACGTTCGTACGTGACATAACAATTTAGCAGCTTACTACACTCATGAAATAATTCAGCATTATTAGAATCCAGCACATATCGTGAGACATAGCGTAATAGGTCACAAACATGTTTTTGCTTATTCTCAGCTTTATCAATTTTTGCAAATTCTTGATACTGCCGATATGTTAAAAAACTCGCTTGTAGAATCAAATAACGTTGCGATGACAGCTCTTGTGTATTACTAGTATCTGGACATGCAAAATAACTTAAAGAAGCTAGAAAATAATATTTACCTAATTGTCTAGAGCTAGATATATAGCCATATATCTGTTGCGCTTCCTTATATAGAGCGTGGGCTTTTTCACGTAAATCATCTGATAGATCGACAAATTGTGTATTCACAACATCATCATGTAATAGACAATAATCTTGTTTAAATTTTTCTGCTAATTCTAAGAATTGCTCTTCTGTTTCAATCTTTGGCATATTCGCTTTCGCTTAATTTTTTATCAAATTGCATTGGTTAAATTCATTACGATCTGAACAATTTGGTAAAAGTTGATCTTTGATTGAACTTTTTGTCAGCTTAAAAAATCTAGCAAAAAATTTAGCATCTAGCTCTTTCTGAGCTTTTCTCTCAAAGCACAAGTGTTGCTGTGATTTTTCGATAAAATCATCAAGATTATGTATCAGCTGTAAGATTGCAACATAATTAGAATGCACACGTAATCCTGGCTCCCTTTGCATCAATAGCAAGATTTTTTGCCAAATTTTGACGTAGATTACTTTGAACTTTGCCTGTACTACTACTTTCTGACTCTGTTTAATCTTTTTGATTTTTAGTAGTTCTGAGTTAATTTTTACTATCTCAAGCAGAACATCTGGTCGGTCAAAGCAAAAGGGCATGATAAATTGCCCTATAAAAATCTCAATATTTTTTACTAAATAGTCAAATTTTAACATTTTTATCGATATAAAAAATGAGCATATCTTTTTATATGAAAAGACATTTAATCTATCAACTAAATTTTCTCAAAATTACAATTCTCAACAAATACATACGTTTTACTTATCTAGGGCGGTCTAAATTTTAAGAATTCTTCCAATTTTTTTTAGTTTTCTGTTATTGTGTAATCCAATCCATTTGATCCAAATGTTCTCTTTTGCAATAAAGCAGCCTCTTCTGCTTTTCCTGCACCAACGAACTATGTCATTGATTTGATTCAATCGACAACAGTGATGCTGAATCAAATCTCCAAAGAAGGGATTAAATGCAAGAAATGTGGTAATAAAAATAGGGGATGGAAGTTATTACCCATCTAATTGGAACCAGCCCATGAGTCGAGATCAATTGAGTAAGTATCATTTTAAGTATAAGAGAAGGATGGCTCACCTCACTTCTCCGAATAACAACGCTATGCTTTTCAATCCAAGTTAGATATTGGCAACTACATTTCATTCTTCATCATGCTAGTCTTATAGCATGTAGACAATTACTACATCATTTGCATTGAATGCTCAATACAGCCTGAACCGTACCGGGTTTGTCGGAGAGTCAATATTCTGAGAGACTATCGCGATGACAAAATTAAAATATACCCCTGAAATCAGAGAAAGAGCGGTTCAATTATTGATTGAATCTGAAAAAGATTATCCTTCTACTTGGGCTGCAATCACAGCAATAGCTCCTAAGATTGGCTGTACTCCTGAAACACTACGTGTTTGGTATCAAAAATATTTAGATAAACAAAATCCTATTAAAGTACAACAGATATCTGATCAAGAAAAAATGAAGCAAATGGAACGTGAAATTAAAGAATTAAAGCGTGCCAATGAAATTCTACGTAAAGCAGCCGCTTTTTTCGCCCAGGCGGAGCTCGACCGCCCACACAAATAATGGTGGATTTCATCCATAACAATAAAGACTTATATGGTGTTGATGCGATTTGTAGGATTTTACCGATCGCAGCTTCAACCTATTACCGAACTTTAGATCTCGCTGACAATCCAGAACATCGAGCGAAACGAGATCTACATGATGAGCATCATGCTGAACAAATTAAACGAATTTGGAAGGAAAGTTCAGGTCGATATGGTGTACGTAAAGTCTGGCAAAAATTAAAACGTGAGGGTTATGTTATTGCACGTTGTACAGTTGCTCGATTGATGCAAAAGCTAGGTATACAAGGTGTTTGGCGTGGTAAGAATAAACAAACCACCCGTAACCGAGATGACCAAAAACGGGCAGATGATTTAGTGAAACGTAATTTTAATGCTGATCATCCTGACCAACTGTGGGTAAGTGACTTTACGTATATTCAAACTCACTCAGGCTGGGTCTATACCGCCTTTATTATTGATGTGTTCTCACGAGCAATTGTTGGATGGAAAGTATCTACACGGATGAATACAGATATGGTGCTCGATGCACTTGAGCAAGCATTGCACGATCGAGACATGCCAAAGAATGTGATTCATCATTCCGACAGAGGTGTGCAATATCTTTCCATTCGTTATACCAATCGTTTAGAAGCAGCAAATTTACGAGCATCAGTCGGTACGACTGGTGATTCATACGATAATGCTTTGGCTGAAACGGTGAATGGCTTATACAAAACAGAGGTGATTGAATATTTAAAAGCAGATTGGCAAGGTTTAGCGGATGTACAACTTGCGACACTAAACTGGGTAGATTGGTTCAATAAAAAGCGTGTACACAGTGCACTGGGTTATGTATCGCCTTTTGAGTTTGAAGCAATGTACTATGATAAGATTAACCCGTTAGGTCAGGTGGCCTAACTTAAATAAAAAAGTCTCCGACAAACCCGGTACGGTTCAGCCTGTCAGCAGAACCGCAGCGATACTTTTTTCCGTGCATACATGTAGTTTTTAAATCCATTCATTTTTCAATGATCCCCTGCCGTTTATCACATTTATGGTCGATCTTTAACCTTGTGAAAAATGCACATACCGATCCCTTCAAACTGTCAAATTTATGTATACATGACATTTAAAGAAAATTATCTGATCAATTTTTTTAGGTAAAATTTCTTAAGAAAAAATTTATTATTATTCATAACATAACTAACAGCCACATAAAAACAATAATTTAATAAATTATTCTTCCATTTTTTTTATATTTAGTGTTATTACAACGGTTGGGGTGAAACTTGGCTGGGGGGAACGCTGATTAGTTCAACTGCCGCTAACACTGGTAGACCCAACATTGCTTTTGAATATAGCCCAGAAGCAATACAGCGAGGTGTTGAGCTCTCTTCTTACTTACTCCCTTTAAAAGGTCTACCATTCAGACAGGGTTTTCCTACTCATCAAATGGGACTCCCAGGTCCAGTCTATGACGCTTTACCAGATGGTTAGGACATGTTGTTGATGGATCGATATTTTCGAAAAATTGGACTGAATCCAGCACGAATCGGCCCTTTGGAATGTCTAACTTATATTAGCACCCATGTAATCGGTGCCCTCTCCTTTGAACCCTGTGTCGCAGAGATACAAACTTCAGAGAATATCCCCCTGCCGCAATTGGCACAGGAGGTCCAAGAAGTCCTCAAAGGAGAAGGTAGCGAATTTTTACAACATTTGCTGGTCATGGGGGACTCCCCCCAAGGTGCCAGACCCAAAGCATTGGTTTACCGAGATCCTGTCAATTTAGAGTTTTCGACTCAAGCTTCTAATCAACATGAAGCCTGGCTGATTAAGTTTCCTGCTCAGCAAGAGCACCCTGAAGTCTGCGCCATTGAAGCCGTCTATGCAGATTGTTTGCGACTTTGTGCAATCGAGACTCCAGACAACCATTTTTTAATTTGCTCAATGGTTTAATGGCTTTTGCTTCTAAACGATTCGACCGTCAAAATGGCATGCGGATTCCAATGCAGAGTTTGGCTGCATATACTGGAGCAGACTATAAAGTTCCAGGTAGCCTAGACTATCGCAATTTTCTTCGGGAAACCTTGATGTGTACGCAAGATGTGCGAGAAAGACTGCATGCCTTTAAACGTGCTGTGTTTAATGTACTTTTCAATAATCGGGATGACCATACCAAGAACTTTTCTTTTCTCATGTCAAAAAATGGTCAATGGAAATTGGCTCCAGCCTATGATGTGACCTTCTGTGAAGGTCCAGGTGGTTATCATCAAATGGACATTATGGGAGAAGCGCTCAATATTTCCCAAAATGACATACATAAACTCGGTACTTCAGAAGCGAATCTGACTACTCTAGAAGTCGATGAGATCATCTTGGCCATGCGTGAAATTGCACTTCAATTTAGTCAAATTGCGCAGCGCCTGTATCCCCATCAAATTTGAGAATCTACCCTAGAGATGATTCAATCACGAATTCAACAAAATATTGATTTTTTTAACTGAAACCTAAGCGTAAATATAAACTAAGCGCCAACCATCAACTTATAGTTAGTCGCTACATAATCTGTAGAACCTGTGAATTAGCTCGCTTTATAATCACGAATATTAGATGGATCACCACCAAGATATGTTCTGCAAACGTGAAATCACTACATCCAGATCGAAAATCACTAAGAAAAAACTGTCACCAAAAAAAGGGCTGCACTATGGATAGATGCAGACCAAACTCTGGATAACTACCAACACGAGAAATATGTCGCAATTTTGCATAGACATGAATTTGATAAAATCAGCCCAGAAAGCCAGAAATTCATAAAAACTATTTCATCAATCCCCTATAACTTAATCACGTTCATGGTCGATCTTAAATCTTGCGAAAAGTACTCATGCTGACCTAGCCAAACTGTAAAACTCATGTATTCATAGCCTTTAAATGAATCTTTCAATCGGTATATTTAAGGTAAAAACTAGTAATCAGAAGTTATTATCATCCCCATATAAAACAAGCATCAAATTAAAAACAATAACTTAGTGAATTATTCTTCCATTTTTTTTATATTTAGTGTTATTAGTTGCCACGAACCTCCCCCCTGAAGCTGAATATTCAACTTCCACAAAAACAGCTTTATATGCAATAATTCAACAATGGCTATACTGAGTACATGAAAGATTTTTAGCCATGTGTTACCCTGCACCAAAATAAATTTGAAATTGATATATGTAAAAAATTAATGAGTGGAATAAACTTTTTCGGGATTGAGATCGGCTTTACCTAAAATCACATTGAGCAATGACACGCTAATAATCAAAATTACTCCAAATATCTGCGCATTGGAAAGCTGTACATTGGCGAACAGGCTGGCAAGAATGACTGCTGTTAATGGTTCAAAAATAGTATAAATAGAAGCTTGTGATGCCTTTAAATACTTCAATCCATAGGTATATAAAGCAAAAGGTAATAACGTCCCAAACACAATTAATAAGATACAGGCAATCATAATATTGAAGTCTATATTCGAGACCAGACTTTCAATTTCTTGGAAGTGAATAAAGGGAAAAATCGCAAGCGCACTAACCATCATTGAACTGAACAATAAAAAAGTCGGGCTATAGTGGTCAATAATATCTTTACCAATCACCCCATAAGCAGCATAACAAATGCCTGAGGCTAAACCAAATAGAACCCCCGTCATATTGAGCTGATTATCACCAAGCATCATACATGCAACACCACTCACAGCCACAAGAGTGAGCATCATTGACTTTAACGTAATTCGCTCTTTCAAAAAAATAAAAGAAAGTACCACACTCCAAATAGGAGCAGTATAAAGCAATGCTACTGCTATGGCTGGTCCTACATGTTGTACCGCATTAAAATAACAGAAAGTCATTCCAAGCATACCGAGTAATGATTGAATGACCAATTTAGGAATATCTTGAAATTGCAGTGTTCGTAAAACCTTATAAAGAAAAGGTAAAAAGGCCAATAAACAAATAAATGTACCGACAATCCGCAATCCTGTTACTGAACTATTACTCAAGCCTGCATTTGCCAATTGGGTACTGGCAATGCCTAAAGTCCCCCAACCAACTGCCCCCATAATGACCAATAAAGCACCAAACCATTGTGATTGTGTATTCATATTTTTGTTCCCTATAACAAATTTACAAAGGTCTCATCCAAGAGGATTAGACCGTGACAAGTTTCGCTTTATTGCTCTGAACCAATACGCTCATGCTAAATAAGGCAATCACAATTAAAATAAAGGCTGGTGCTAAAGTACTGCCTGTACTATGAATCAACCATGTTGCAAGTAGTGGAATCGTACCGCCCAGCAGTGCATTCGCTGTATTAAAACTAAATGCAAAACCGGTATAACGCACATGCACAGGGAAAAGCTCAGTGAGGTATGCAGGCAAACTGCCATCATTCATCGCAAGTAGGCTACAGAAAACCAATTGAATGATAATCATGCCAATAAATGATGTATCAGATAAGAAGTAGAACAGTGGGAAAGTTAAAATTATAAAGCCTATACATGCCATAGCTAACATTTTATTGCGGCCCATACGGTCAGAATATTTACCCATCATAAATACAATGCCGATGTAAAATGCTAAAGAAATAGCGCCTGAAATAAAAGATTCGGTTTTATTTACCCCTAATTCAGTCGACAAATAATTTGGCATATAGCTAAAAATTAAGTAGAACGCAGTCGCATTTAAAGATGCGATTGCAAACGCTTTAAATAATGGCTGACGGTATTCTGTAAATAATGCTTTAATCGGGAAAGTTTCTTTATGGCTCGTTTTTTGATGTGCCAGAAATTCGGGGGGATCTTCAAGTTTTAGACGAATGAAACGACCAATTAAACCCAGTGGCGCAGCCAATAAGAATGGTATTCTCCAGCCGTATTCATATAAGAATGATTCTGACATCCATGCAAACATGGCAGCTGACATCAATGAACCCAACAATAAACCTGCGGCTGTACTGGCTGGCACTAAGCTAGTATATAAGCCCTTTTTATTTTTAGGTGCGTATTCAGCTAAAAAGTTAGATGCACCAGCATACTCACCTGATGCGGAAAAGCCTTGAATCATCCGAAAGAAAAGCAATAAAAGTGGTGCAAATATTCCAATAGAAGCATAATTTGGTAAGAGCGCAATACACATAGTTGCCAATGTCATAATCATAATTGACCAAGACAGTGCATGTTTTCGCCCATATTTATCACCAACATATCCCCAGAAAATTCCACCAAAAGGCCGAACAATAAAGGACAAAGCAAAGATGGCGTAGGTTGACATTAATGCAACTACAGGATCACTACTTGGAAAGAAAACCAAAGCAATCACAGTGGCTAAAAAACCATAAGCAGCATAATCAAACCATTCAACAAAGTTACCAATAAAACTTGCAGTAGCAACGCGTTTTAAAGTGTTTTGATCAGATTTAGCTTTTTCATTCATATTATTTTCTCCACCAAAAAAGGCATCCCGATTTGGGATGCCTTGTGACTTATGCCTTGATAATGTTGTGTTCAGGGCCATATGGGAATTTAGTGATATTTTCAGTGCCTGATTCAGTCACCACCAAAATGTCGTGTTCACGATAACCGCCCGCCCCTGCCATACCTTGTGGCAACATAAGCATAGGTTCCATTGAAATCACCATTCCAGGTTCAATCACGGTATCAATATCTTCACGAAGCTCTAAACCAGCTTCACGACCATAGTAGTGGGAAAGTACGCCGAATGAATGTCCATAACCAAAAGTACGGTATTGAAGCAAACCTTCTTCACGGTAAATTTCATTTAATTCGTTAGCAATATCGCAGCACCGTGCACCAGGTTGAATCAGTTTCAAACCTGCCTCATGCACTTTGACATTCGTTTGCCAAATTTTTAATGAAGCATCATCACAGTGGTCAAAGAACTGAGTCCGTTCAAGTGCAGTGTAATAACCCGCGATCATTGAGAAGCAGTTCAGACTTAAAATATCGCCTTTTTGCACTTGACGAGTAGTCACAGGATTGTGTGCACCATCAGTATTAATGCCCGATTGGAACCAAGTCCAAGTATCCATTAATTCTGAATGCGGAAAACGTTTAGCAATTTCACGCACCATCGCTTGTGTCGATGCCAACGCGACTTCGTGCTCGTGCACACCTTCTTTGATAGCCGCAGTTAATGCAAAACCGCCAATATCACATACGGCTGCTCCTTGTTTAATGTGCGCAATTTCTTCGATAGATTTCACCATACGTAGCTTCATACAAGTGGCACTAATATCGACAAACTCAACATTTGGTAAGAATGCTTTCAGCTTGTTTAATCGCTCAATCGGCAGATGGTCAAACTCAACCCCTACACGACCTTTGTTGGGAATTTCTTGTGCAACAGCACGGAAATAGTTATCACGCTGCCAATCGGTATAGACCACATTGTAGTCACCTACTGTACGACGCCAAGGTTGACCACCATCAATATTGGCGGAAATACTCACCACTTTTTGATCTGTAACTACTACACCAAAAAAGCGACCAAATGAGCAATACAGGAAATCAACGTAATAGTTGATGTTATGCATAGAGCTGAATAAAACTGAATCAACTTGTTGATCCGCCATCATTTGACGTAATTTTCTATGACGGTTTTCATATTCTTGTTTTGAGAAAGTTGACTGCACTTTTTTACCATTTTCAATCGTTAAAAGTGCAGGTAACGTATCTTTCACCATATTTGCTTGAATATTCATCACTAATACCTTTCATGTTGTGTGTCTGTATGAATCAAGCATAGGTATTTTTGAAACGTTGTTTTTTTCCAAAATCGCTAAAAAATTGTCAAAATTCGACAAATTAATAAGCTAATTCCAAAATGCCACGTTCATTTTTCGGAGAATAATTAAATTGGTTTTTATAGGCTTTATTAAAACTAGACGCATTAGAAAAACCGCAGGCTAATGCTACATTAGAGACGCTCATAGAAGATTGTTTCAATAAATTTTGTGCATGTGTTAAGCGTATATTTAAATAATATTCTTTGGGAGAACAGTCAAAATGCATTTGAAATAAGCGTTCTAACGTTCGTGTTTGACTATGAATCAAATGACAAATTTCTAAAATATTTAATGGTTCATTAATATTATTTTCCATTAAACGAATTGCCTCTTTGACAAGAGGATGAATATCTTTACCCTGCTTCGAGATGGGTTGGTGTTGAATATCCGTATTTTCACGCAAGTGATGTACAATAAATTGTTCACAAATTCTCTTGGCTAAATTGGCATTATAATGTTGCTCCACGAGTTGCGAACACATATCTATAGATGCAAGCCCCCCCGAGCAGGTAAATCGGTTCCGATCCAAACTAAAAATATGTGCATTAAAATTAACTTGCGGAAATTCTTCTTGTGCAGCTAAAGAGTTTTCCCAATGTAAACTCGCTTGATAACCATTCAATAGATCTGCACTTGCCAACACATATGCACCAGTACAAATCCCACCTAAAGCAATATTCGCCTGATCTAAACGCTTCAAAAAAATTTTATGTAATGGGTTATTCAACTTAAAAAGCTGAAAACCACCGCAAATAAACACAATATCCATTTCAAAAAGATGCTGCATTTTGCAAGTATGCTGCACCTGCAAACCATTGCTAGCACAAGTATGATGCCCATCTAAACCTGTCACATTCCATTGGTATAAATGACTTTTTTCAACATAATTTGCCATTCGAAAGACCTCAACAGCATTTGAAAATGCTATCATTGAAAATCCATCAAGAAGTAAAAAACCAATACGCGTTGCTTGAAATGAAGTCTTCATTAAAGAAATCTCTTTAAGAGCTAATTTTTTATTTAAGCAAATTACGTACCAAATAAGATGATTTTACATAATTAATAATTTCAGCCGATAAATTATTTTAAAGTAGACTTAAACTTAATTCTCAATGACTTTATTCCATAATGTTATCTAAGCATCTCCTTACATGTTTCCGCTTTACACATGCAATATCATCAGAGCTACAATACTCTTACAATATCAATCATTAAAGTCTGCATCACACCAAACATGATCCGCAGACTGAATATTTTAGGTCTTAAAAAGATAATCTTTAAAATAAAAAATAACGCTGAGCCATTGGTAATACCTCTGCTGGCTCACAAGTTAAATGCACGCCATCTGCCCGTACTTCGTAAATTTCTGGATCAACTTCCATCACTGGTGTATAGGTGTTGTGCTTCATGTCAGCTTTGGAAATATTACGCGTGTTTTTACATGCAGAAATGATTTTCTTCAGACCTAATTTTTCCGCTACGCCATTGTTAATTGCTGCCTGAGACAAGAAGGTAATACAGGTGTTATGTGCACCGCGCGCATTTGCGCCAAACATGGGACGGTAATGCACAGGCTGTGGTGTTGGAATGGACGCATTGATGTCACCCATTGGCGCTGCTGCAATCATACCGCCTTTAATAATCATGGCAGGTTTAACACCAAAAAATGCAGGTTTCCACAGTACCAAGTCTGCCAGCTTGCCTTCTTCGACCGAACCGACTTCATGACTTAAACCATGGGTAATCGCTGGATTAATTGTATATTTCGCAATATAACGTTTAACCCGTTGATTATCGGTATGTGGCTTATCACCTTCTAGTGGTCCGCGCTGCACTTTCATTTTATGTGCCGTTTGCCATGTACGAATAATCACTTCTCCCACACGTCCCATTGCCTGTGAATCGGACGACATCATGGAAATTGCGCCCAAATCTTGCAAAATATCTTCCGCCGCAATGGTTTCACGGCGAATTCGGCTTTCGGCAAACGCAACATCTTCTGAAATTGCAGGATCTAAATGATGACACACCATCAGCATGTCCAAATGTTCATCAATGGTATTGACGGTATAAGGACGGGTGGGATTGGTTGAAGATGGCAACACATTGGCTTGACCAATGGCTTTTAAAATATCAGGGGCATGCCCACCACCTGCACCTTCGGTATGATAGGTGTGAATGGTACGCTGTTTAAATGCCGCCAGCGTTTCTTCCAAGAAGCCACTTTCATTTAAAGTATCGGTATGAATGGCAACCTGAACATCGTATTCATCAGCAACCGTTAAACAGTTATCGATGGCAGCGGGTGTGGAACCCCAGTCTTCGTGCAATTTCAAACCCACCACACCCGCTTCAATCTGCTCGCGGACAGGATCCGGTAAACTCAAATTTCCTTTGCCCAATAGCCCAATATTCATGGGTAAATCATCGATGGCTTGCAACATGGTCGCAATATGCCATGGTCCCGGTGTTACCGTGGTGGCGGATGTTCCCGCTGCTGGACCTGTTCCACCACCAATCATGGTGGTTGTACCTGACATGAGTGCAGTTTCCACTTGCTGCGGGCAAATCCAGTGAATATGAGTATCGATGCCACCTGCAGTGAGAATTTGACCTTCCCCTGCAATCACTTCCGTGGCAGCTCCCAACGGAATGGTAATATTGGGTTGTATATCTGGATTCCCTGCCTTGCCAATTTTCCAGATACGACCATTCTTTATACCGACATCAGCTTTCACAATGCCCCACCAATCGACAATAAGTGCATTGGTAATAACGGTATCAGCAACATCATCTGCCAACAATTGGGACTGTCCCATACCATCTCGAATGACTTTACCACCACCGAATTTAACTTCTTCACCATAAGTGGTCAGGTCTTGTTCGACTTCAATAAACAGTTCCGTGTCCGCCAAGCGAACACGATCTCCTACTGTTGGTCCGAACATTTCCGCATATGCACGACGTGACATTTTCATCATAGATTACTCTAAATTCTTAAAAGATTTTGATGGCCCGACTTAGTCAAGTTTCCCCATCACTCGACCCGCAAAGCCATACACTTCACGCTTTCCAGCTAGTGCCACCAACTCGACATCTCGGCTCTGACCTGGCTCAAAACGTACTGCGGTGCCTGCTGCAATATTCAAACGGTAGCCTTTGGCACGCTCGCGCTCAAATTGCAAAGCATCATTGGCTTCATAAAAGTGAAAATGTGAACCAATTTGAATCGGTCGATCCCCAGTATTCGCAACCGTTATTTTTAAGGTTTCACGTCCAACATTTAACTCAATATCGCGATCTGGCGTAATTACTTCACCTGGAATCATCTTTATTCCTTATTGTTCTTTACATAATCGGTTGATGTACAGTCACCAGTTTTGAGCCATCTGGAAAGGTTGCTTCAACTTGGACTTCAACAATCATTTCTGCAATGCCATCCATCACATCATTGCGGCTCAGTAAAGTCGTGCCGTAGTGCATCAACTCGCTTACGCTCATGCCATCGCGTGCACCTTCAAGCAAGGCAGCAGAAATATACGCAATCGCTTCAGGATAATTCAGCTTTAAACCACGTGCTTTACGGCGCTCTGCAACCAAGCCCGCGGTAAAAATTAAAAGTTTGTCTTTTTCTGTTGGATTTAATTCCATATCTTTTACCTATTTAAACGTGGAGATGCTTCGCTCATGAGCTATACATGACCAAAATTCGTTGTGTCATTTGGTCTTGAAATTACAGGCTAAAATGACTTTATGTTCTCCAAATACGAGGAAATTCTTCATCCAGATCGTACCAATAGCGTCTTAATCTAGCTCTGATAGCAGCAAAAGCATCATGACATTGCCGAACATCATTCCCCAAATAGCGCGCACAAACTACATCATCCAAAACCGTTAAGGTGACGGGTACATCCATACGCATCATCAGTTCACGGATTAAATCCAGATGCTCTTCTAAATCTAGACTGGCACGATATTGCACGGGAGGCACGGCCCAGAAACTTCCCATCACAGATTGACCATGCATGCCTAGGCATGAACTTAACCAACGGTCATTTCCCTTAAAACTTAAGGTATCGGCAACCAACAAAGTCTGATTACGAAACAGTTTGAACATGTTGATATAGGCACCATCACTAAATTGCTCTTCACGTGCTTGGCGACCAATCACCAACATGTCCCAACCAATAAAACTGGCTGCCTGATCCAAATGGATGATGGTTTCTGAATGCGCATTCGCACCATTAAACAGCATGGTTTCTTGCGGCAACCATTCAAAAATAGCATTAGCATTTAAACTTATATTGATATGCTGATAGGCCTTTTTACCATTGGTTTTGTACCATTTACCTGCGCCAGGGGTGGTCACTAAGGCATGTGCCTGCTGGCCGACAGACATATCAAAAGTCAGGTGATCCCCACCCGCAATGCCCGCAGGGGGATGCACAATAATGGCATGGCAAACCCCTGTTTTTTCAGGCCAAAGCATTTTTTGTACCCGCACTGGACCATAATGTTTGCGGTGATGTAACACTGTGCATTCAGGCTCTTTTTGAGCCTGAAAGCCGAGTTCCAACTTGGCAAACCATAATTGGGCATCATGCGTTCGACTGACGGTTAAATCCTGCATGCTTCCTCTGCGTGATGAATACCAATAATCTGGTGTGCTGAAACTTGTTCATCAAAATAACCTGAATATCATTAAGCCAAACCAATCAATGCAACAACTGCAGCAATTCCACCGACAATTTTCTTACCATGTGGCACATATTTTTGTACCAAAGCGCCTAAACCCAATCCACCTGCGTAGATGCAAGACATTGCAACAACCATGCCGAAGAGTAAACCGATCACATGACCTGAATGACTCAATTCGGCACCATGCGCCATGCCATGAAAACTTGCTAAAACCATGGTCGCAACTGCAAACAGTTGATTGGCTTTGGTCCATAGGGCAATGGCAAGAACAGATAAGGAGAAAACAATGCCGTATTCAGCAATATTCGCAGACACCATATGCAATTGTCCAAGGCTAAAACCTGCAATCATGGCAATAACTAAACCCAACAATCCGCCTACTTTCCAACGATTAGCCGCTGACCACAGCAGTACACCAAAAGCGATCGCCATCGTGAGGTGATCAATTCCAGTAAAGGGATGAATAAAGCCCGTTAAAAAACTATTCTGTTGTTCATGACCAGGATGTGCCATTGCCCACATTGGAAAAGCTGCGGCGAAAGTGGCTAAAGTTCTTTTTAAATAAGTCATTGTGTTTCCCCGAATTACGCTTTGAATAGACCTTGTTTTTCAATGAACGAAATAATAATTTCCAGACCTTCTTTGGTTTTCATATTGCTAAACAAGAACGGCTTATCACCACGCATACGTTTAGCATCTTGATCCATCACACTTAAATTTGCACCCACCATTGGTGCCAAGTCTGTTTTATTGATAATCAACAAATCAGATTTGGTAATGCCCGGACCACCTTTACGTGGAATCTTTTCCCCCCCTGCCACATCAATCACATACAGGGTTAAATCTGAAAGTTCTGGACTAAACGTAGCCGCTAAATTATCCCCACCACTTTCAATAATAATCAGCTCAAGCCCATCGAACTTTTCACACAAGTCATCAATTGCCGCGAGGTTAATAGACGCATCTTCACGGATGGCGGTATGCGGGCAACCGCCAGTTTCTACCCCAACAATACGCTCTGGAGACATGGCTTCATTACGGGTTAAAAAGTTTGAATCTTCTTTGGTATAAATGTCATTGGTGACAACTGCCATATTATATTTTTCACGCAAGGCCTGACATAAATTCAAAGTTAGCGCTGTTTTACCTGACCCGACTGGTCCACCAATTCCTACACGTAATGGGCTACGTTGTGACATGTTTTTTCCTCTTAAAATTATGATCTGAATAGTCTTGAATATTGGGTCTCGTGGCGCATACTCAGCATGGCATATTGCGGTAATGCACTACTGATTTCAGTGTCTTGCAGCTCCAGTGCACGCGCAATTGCTTCGGGAATAAGCGCATGTAAATGCCACAAAATACGCTGACCACTCATTTGCCCAAGTGGTACGGTTTTGACTGCCGCCAAGACCTGATTTTCTAAAACGGTAAAGGTATACGCTGTAAGTACTTCGGATTGATTTAGCCCCAAGGTGCCACACAGGCTTCCATACACTGGAACAAAGCCCAGCTGTTTTTTCACTTTAATGGGTTGCTTTAATACGTCTCTAATCCATGCATTTAAAGAAAATGCCAACTGCTTCGATTCCGCCAGTAACTCTTTACTCTCACGGCTGGCGCGGTAAAAGTTTGCCCAGTAAGTAAAATTTTCTTCGTCATCACTGTATTGCATTAAACGTTTCAGCACAGGTAACTCAAAACGAACCAAGAGCATTTCCAACACTTCTTCAAAATAAGCAATGCTGGAGGCTTCATCATGAATCAGCCCTCGATCAATAGCACTTTCCACACCTTGTGAATAGCAATAGGCTCCTATCGGTAACGCAGTTGATGACAAGGTCAACAGGCTGAGTAGTTGCGATAGATTAGTGATGGACATGATGTAAAGTCTTGATTGGGCTTAAGCGATGATCATGTTGATGTTGTGCATAGGCACCGCTTTCAGGTTCAAAAGGATGATCTACCTCTGCAACGTTTAATCCCAAACCCACTACCATTTCAGCCAGTACATGATCTGGTTCGAAATATAATGCTGTTGGCGTCAACATTAAGGGAACGTGACGATTGCCGAGATGATATGCAGCTTTTAATAAATCAAACTCTTGCTGAGCCGAAACTTTCATCAATTTTTCTGGTTTTGCTTCAACTTTAAGAATATTTCCGCTCTCCGTCGAAATATATGATCCACTGCGTAAAATGCCTGTACGCGGCAAATCTGCACCAATATCTACCCCATTTTTTAAAGTTGCACGAAAACGGCTCTTTTGGCGCGTATCGAAAGTCAGCTCAATGACATCAAACTCACAATTTTCTGTAACTACTTCTAATCGTTGAGTATAAATTTCCATTTTTTCTCCATGCTTGACTTTGTTTTAGGACTGCTTTTGATCCAAATTGATTCAAAAAATAAATCGCTTTCACAAAATGCACCACCCCAACGTTCAAAGCAATTATTGCGCCAATTTTTCTACATACACCACATTTAAGCGTATATATTGCTCAGAAACTCCAAATGAAAACTTCAAGAAAATATGATTTCTCATTTAAATGATGTCAGGACATTTAAGACAAAAATAGCAGCTGTCGGGTTATTCGAGATGGATGTTGTATCCACTCTTTGGATTAGAATAGATTTTCCCGCACTTTTTCTAGAGTTTTCCCCAATAAATATTAAAAAACCCTGATGCAAAATCATCAGGGTTATTAATTTGATCGAAATTCAGCTTATTAAAAAGCAGATATCTGAAAAATCATTTATTTTTCCAAAGTCTTACATAGAGAACAAATAACACCTTTGTGCTTATGTGAATACATAATATCAGGTCTTTCATAATCTTCATCACATGACACACAATGATAAACTGTTGCTATAGGTAGCCCAGTAGCATCATAACGTGGTTCTTTTACCCCATCATCTGTAGCTTTAATATAATATTTTCCTTTCGTAATTAAACCCATGATAGGAGTCAAAACAAAGCCCAAAATCAGAGCAATTAAAGGTGAATATGGCATTAGAAATTCACCCAACATGCCAAAAAAGGTTGCAATGGAGACTCCTGCAGCGACAAGAAATGACACCATACCTACTGGGTTTATATTATAAAGCATATCACGGCGATACTCTGGTTCTTTTGGAGAGAGTTTCAGTAAGTATTTATTCACTGTGATATCAGTCGCTACAACCACAACCCATGCAATGGCAAAATTAGAATAAAAACCTAAAATCTTACCAAGCACTGCGAACATATTACCTTCCATCAACGCAAGAGCAATTGCAAGGTTAACCAATACAAATACAATACGACCTGGATAATGCTTGCTGATACGTGTATAAGCACTGGTCCATGCCAATGAACCCGAATATGCATTCGTTACATTAATCTTGATTTGTGAAATAACAACCAAAATTACCGCTAAAGTAAGTGCAAACCAACCTGGAAGCATATCATGGAAAGCTGCGTTAAACTGTTGTACAGGTTCCGTGCTATCCACCCCAGGAATTTTAGTCAGCAAATAAAAACCAAGGAAAGCACCAATAATTTGTTTGATTGCGCCTAGAATTACCCAACCTGGACCCGCTGAAATAACAGCTATCCACCACGATTTGCTATTCTCTTTAGTTTTTGCAGGCATAAAACGTAGGTAATCAATTTGTTCACCAATTTGCATAATTAAAGATAGACAAATTCCAGCACCCAACATAATTGCAGCCACATCTATTGCTGCAAAACCACCATTTCCAGCATAAGCAGCGAATTGACTTACAAGCTCAGGTTCTTGATAAATCAAATAAGCAACAGGGCCAATCATTAAGATCAACCAGATAGGTGTGGTCCAAACTTGTAAAGTACTTAAGGCTTTCATCCCATAAATGACCAATGGAATAACCATAATAGTAGAAATGAGATAGCCTATCCATAAAGGAATTCCGAGCCCAAGCAATAAGCCTTGAGCCATGATAGAACCTTCGAGAGCGAAGAAAATAAAAGTAAAACTTGCAAAAATAATACTCGTCAGTACCGATCCAAAATATCCAAAACCAGCACCACGCGTAATCAGATCTAAATCGATATTATAGCGAGCTGCATAATAAGCTAATGGAAGACCTGTTAAAAAGATAATAAGTGCAGCAAATAAAATTGAAAAAATGGCATTCGTTGTCCCATATGTCATACCAATGCTAGCACCAATCGAAAAGTCTGCCAGATATGCAATACCTCCTAATGCCGTAATTGCGACGACTTTAGGACTCCAACGACGGAAACTATATGGAGCATAACGTAAAGTATAGTCTTCAAGTGTTTCGTTTGCAGCAGAAGATGGCTTTTCAATAAAAGTATCTTGCATAGGTTGATTTTGCATACCAAAAAAAATCTCTGAGTTTCACGCTTCTCACCAAAAAGCAAAATTAATGCCAACTTTTAATTCTTCTATCAAATTTTAAGGATTTAGCCCAACATGCTACAATCATATTATTTTATAAGCATAATTTTTAAACATATGTATCGTGTCGTACATACCTAGCTGTTCACGACTGACTGTACTAAAACTTTGCAACCGCCAAATCTTTTCTGCCGCAGGTAAAAATGGATGCGTATGCAAATATAAATGCTGAATATTTTGTTGCTGTGCATATGCAAATAACAGCTGGCAAAGCTCTGTCGCGATTCGCTGTCTACGATACTCAGGCAATACAAAAATCAATTGCTTGGTTTCCTGTTTATACTCTTCCACAGGAACTAACCAAATTCTCTTTAACGCTTGTAGCTCTTCCGATGTTTCATGATCCATTTCACAAAGGCGTTTAACTGCTTCTTTTTCTTAAATCATGCGCAAATCAAACAGCTCATTATAAAATTTAAAATCCCAGGGTTTGACTTCCCAACCGCTACGGAAATGTACATTAACGTAGCCTTCTTGTTCTAAGCGATACAAGGCCTGACGAATGGGGGTACGGCTAATTTCATATTTTTCTGAAATATCTGATTCAGTAAAACGTTGTGCAGGTTTAAGCTGAAAACAGCTTTGTTGCACAAACCTACCGATAAGGTCTTATTCCACAGTATAATTCCTAGATGAATAAACCTATATCCAAAATCTTTCGTACAACCAATTGGTCCACATATAAGCGCGCCTTAATTAATCGAGGCAATATTTCCATTTGGTTTGATCCTTTGACTCAATGGTATGCTCATCCGCAAGCAAAACATGGACGAAATCAAACTTACTCCGATACGGCTATTCAATGCTGCTTAATGATCAAATCTTTATTTAAATTGTCTTTGCGAATGGTCACAGGCTTTTTCCAAAGTCTGATTAAGCTTTGTGGCTGAGCAGCCCCGAATATCAGTGATATTCGTACTCCACACTGTGCAGAAGACAAAGGCATATCGATATTGCAATTGGCTATCAAAAAAGTAGTGGAGGTCTCCGTCTACTCGTAGACTCTACTGGCCTAAAGTTTTTAGGTGAAGGTGAATGGAAGCTTAAGAAACATGGACCTGAATATCGCCGCCAATGGCGTAAGCTTCATATTGGTAGCGATGCTAAAACCCTTCAAATACGTGCTGTATAACTTACAGCAAATAATGTCAGTGATTCACAGGTAGTGGAAGATTTACTTGCTCAAATCCCTTTAGATGAACAAATCGATTCTGTCTATACAGATGGTGCTTATGACACAAAACGATGCCGTCAGGTCATTGCAGATCGGCAAGCTTATGCAGTGATTCCACCTAGAAAAAATGCAAAGCCCTGGAAAGATATAAAAGCTCATTCACGAGAGCGAAATGAACTCCTTCGAACGGTTAAATGTTTGGGCAGGACAATCTGGAAAAAATGGTCAGGCTATCATCGGCAAAGTCTGGTTGAAACCAAGATGCATTGCATTAAATTATTAGTCGATAAACTCTGCTCAAGGAATGTTGATAGTCAAGTGAATGAGATTCATGCACGCGTAGCTGTCTTAAATAAATTCAAAGAATTAGGTCGCCCTCATACCCAAGTTGTCACTTAAATATGAGTAGGTATGGGAGATTTTATTTTTTAAATATTTGTGCAACAAAGCCGTTTTTAACCAAACCCAGTACACTGGTTTCCTGACCTTGTACATATTTTCCGGTACGCTTGGCATAGCCATTTAAAATTAGAGTGTGATCATGATCTGCAGTTATCACAATCAAGGTATTTTTAATTCAGGGTCACTTTGTTGAAGTTTTTTAATGGTTGCATCCAAAGCCTCATTTAGGGCAATCGTATCCTGTAATGCACGCTTAGCATTAGTGTCATGTAAAGCATGGTCTATACGCCCACCTTCAACCATCGGGAAAAAACCATTTTTATTTTGGGTTAGAATGTCCAAAGCGGCCCACGTCATTTACTTTAAGCTAGGTTCAGGCAAGTTTTTTTTGATTCGATTTAAGTCATAACTTAAATGGCTAGTATTAAACAAACCCAATAATTTTTCGTTCTTTCCTAACTTCATCTGGGAGAGTTGAGTTTGATCATAGACCATTCGATAGCCTGCTTGTTGCATATCTGCGATCAAATTACGTTAGTCTATCCGTTCTCCCCCTTTATCTTTCGGCAGAAATTGACGCTTACCCCCGCCTAGAATCACATCAACCTCATCTTTTAATTTGACGTTATAACGCTGATAAATATCGCCTTGCGAACTTGGTACTAATGGGGATGCTATGTCATTTTCAGCATCACGATGACAAATATGGGCATAAGTCGATGCTGGTGTAGCATTTGTAATGCGAGTTGTTGTGACTACCCCGGTACCCCAACCTCGTGCTTTGGCCAATTCGAGTAAAGTTTGGGTGTCTTGCTTATTCTGATTCTGAGGATTGGTTCCACATTGATGATTTCCGGTCTGATTTAGTTCTACTGCAATTGTTCCAGTCTGCATGGATATCACTTCATTTTTCATTTTTACACCTGTCATATAGGCACCCATCGATGGTGCGCTATCTGTAACCTGTGCATCTTTTGAGAAAGTACGAACAAATGATGACCCTGGCAGTTGATCTATCGGCAGTTGGACATCTTCACCAACAGCATAAATTCGTGCAGCTGTTAGTGTCGTGATACCCATTCCATCTCCCAAGAAAAAAACCACACGTTAAGGCTGTTTTGATGGTTGTACTGAAGTAGAAGTTGATTGAACTAAAGCAGGACTTTGACAGCCCGTCAAAATAACTGTGCCCAAACTACAGCATGCCAAACTTATTAATTTTTTATTAAATTTTTTCTTATGCCAAAGCATTGCATCGACTCATCTTAGGATGGTCGAAAAATACGCTTTAAATATTCAATTTACATAACAAATTTATGAAAATATTATTATGACTACTTATATAAATTTTCCTAATTGAAAAAAATAGTGTAGCAAGTTGCTACACTATTTTTTTACTTTATTTTTCTAACATTCGTTTTAGGAAATCTTCTAATTCTTGTAAATTTTGATCATCAAATTGTCCGATTTTTAAAGATACCTTTAATGTATTATGGTCAAATTTGATATTACCAGCAACTTTCCCATCATATTCAATTTTATGTACAATTGAAGTTTGAATTACTTCTTTCGTTTCTCTTGACTTAAAGATTTTTTCAGCTAGTGATGCGAGTTTTGTCTGTTCAACTTCTTTTTTAAGCAATTTTGACCATGCTTCGTATAATGCTTCTTTAGCATTTTCATGGTTTTCTTCATGATCTGATAGAAACTTTTTCACTGCTGTAGCAGCGGTCCGTGCTAATAATGACGGCTGTTTTTCCAAATCTTCAATCAACTGTCCAGGTAATTTTTCAAAAGATAAATATTTATACATATCTTCACGATTCATACCTAATGACTTTGCTAACTTCTGCTTATTTTTTTTTAAATTTTCATCTAAAGAAGTTAATCCAACATATATTTCATAATCTGTCAGATCTTCTCGCTTTAAATTTTCAGCTAATGTTAATAAAGCAACATCTTCATCCGATGCATCAATAATGATTACTTCAATGGTGTTCTTATTGAGAAATTGGTGTGCTTTCAATCGTCTTTCACCAGCAATCAACTCATATTTATCATTTATTCTACGAACTGCAATTGGTTGTAATAGCCCAATTTCCTCAATTGATGCTGCTAAATCTTCAATATCTTGTTGATTAAAGAGTTTTCGAGGCTGGTTAGGGCTAGCCTGAATATCTGTAATTTGTACATTACGTCTTAGCTCTTTAACATCGTTAATATGCTCCTTTTGGGCATGTTGATGCTTTTGAGTATTTTGCTGAAGACGTTTAGCCAATATCTCTTTATTACTTACCATAGTATTTCCAGAATTATATTATTTGACACGCTGAACAATTTCTTGTGCTAAAGTTTCAAAAGCTTTTCGAACTTTTGAGTTTTTATCAACAGATAATAAAGGTTGTTGCAAAATTGCAGCTTGATTAACTTTAGTGCTCATCGGAATTGTGGTATGCAATAATTCTCCAACTTGATTAAATGCTTCATCTTTTATTAATTTACATACATTCTGACGCTCATCATGTTTAATTAATAAAGCACCTAAGAGTTCTAATTCAGGGTTAACTCTTCTAATTTTACTTAAATGATTAATTAAATCAGTAACACCATAGAGACCGTATTGTGAACCAGATTCGATTGGAACAATAACATGTGTCGAAGCGGCTAAAGCATTGCTGGTTAATAATTTTAAACTCGGAGGGCAATCAATAAGAATGTAGTCATATAATCCTTCTAGAATTTTCAATTTATTTGAAAGTTCCTCGGTTGGTCTTGGTGCATCATCTTTCAATTGATCTTCAGTTTTACCAAGAGTTAATGAGCCATATATTAAGGAAACATTTTTAAATTTTGTTTCTTCTTCTAATGCTTCCGATAATAGACTTATATCACCAATGAGTAATTCCGCTGATGTAGTTTCAACTTCGCTAGGGTGTCTTAATCCTATATGTAAACTTGCATTTGCTTGTGGATCCAGATCAATTACTAAGACCTTATTTCCTAACTCAGCAAGTTCTGAAGCAAGATGTACTACAGTAGTTGTTTTCCCGCAACCACCTTTATGATTAGCTACAGCAATGATTTTAGTTGACATATTTGTCTTAAGGAATTTACTTTGATTTCATTTAATATAAAGATATTTGTAGCAACTTGCTACAGTTCTTTGTCATATTTTTATCTTTTGAATTCAAAAGATGTTGAAAAAAAATTTCTTAACTTTTTTTAAAAATATAGCTAGCTAATTTTAATTAGTATTAATTAGTATTAATTAGTTAATTATAATTAGACAAATTTTATTTCTTTAAAAACAACTAGATAAGATTTTTAAAGTGGAAAGCGTGTCACTAATAAGTGGAAGGCCTGTCATTGATAAGTGGAAGGCCTGTCACCGATAAGTGGAAGGTTTGTCACTAATTAGTGGAAGGTCTGTCACCGATAAGTGGAAGGTTTGTCACTATGGTGGAAGACTTGTCATTGTGATTTATTTTAATGTGTTTTTTTTAATTTAAAACAATATAATTCAAATGCTTGTGGTGTTGATAAGTTTGTTTTTATTGAAATAAAGGTGGAAGACTTGTCATTAGTTGTTTTTTATTCTGTGGATAAACTATTTGTATAAAATTTAATTGATAATATGATGTTTGATAGTCAAGAATACCGGAATGGTGGAAGGCTTGTCACTTTAATAGTGGAATATGTGTTGGGTATTTCCACTTTAGTGGTGCTGTAGGCTATTCCTACTTTCAAATTGATTGCTTTAGCGACACGGATGAATTATCAAAGGTGGAAGAGTCGTCACTTAAAAGTGTTTAATTTTATATTAATTCCACCATAAGACTAAATAGTATCAAAATTGCACTTTAATAGTGACACTTCTTCCACTCTTAAGGTGTTTGATGGGCATAAACTGAGTTAATTTAATGTAAGGAAGAGAAAATAGTGAGCGGTTTGCATCTTCTTCCACTTTTGTGTATAACATGTAGAAAATATTTTAATCTTTCCACTTATGAGCAATCACAACGAACCAGAAGAATTAGAACATCTACCTTATTGTATTGGTAATATTCGACATAATGGAGTAGTCAGCACTAGTAACCGTCTGATTAGACCAATTGAATTATCATCTAATGAGTATAAAGCTCTACTTTATGCGATGGCTGTTGCGAATTATGGTGAGAAGAATAATCAAGATCGTGAAATTACAGAGCAAACTTATATTTATTTGCATAAAGATGATTTAGGCGAACTATTAGGATTAGATAAAAAGAATTCCATTAATGTTGCTATTGATCGTATTTATAAAGAATTATCATCACGAGTAGCCCATTTTGTAATTGAAGAGTCCGTGGATGATAATAAGCGTAAAGTTAAAAAAGTACACTCAGTAGTACCAATTATTCGTGAACTCCGTTGGGAAGATGATGCTAAAAATGCTTTGCAGATACGTTTCACCAGTGAAGTACTTCCATATTTTACTCGTTTAGCAAATGGAAATTTTACAACCTATCAATTGAAAGATTTATTTGCTTTGGACTCTGTCACCAGTATGAGTTTGTATTCATACTTTATCAAAAATGAATTTAAGTATGCTAATCAAGATTCTTATGAGGTTGAACTTTCACTTGAGAATATCAAAGCATTAATTGATATTGGGGAGAAAAAATACGATCGTTGGGTTGATTTTAGACGATACGTTTTAGACAAAATTATTGAAGAAATTAATGAAAGGACTAGTCTTCAATTAGAATACGATACCATCAAGAAAGGTCGACCTATTGTCGGAGTTCGATTTAAAATTCTTAATAGGCATGCCACTGAAGTTGTTGTATCTAATACTAATGATAAGACTCAAATCTATTTAGATGTCAATTTTGATGATAATGCGCTTGTTAAAGAATTAGGTGCGAAGTTCGATATGACCGTAAGGTCTTGGTACATCTATGCAAACGACCCAAATTATAAACAGTTTAGTAAGTGGTTTAAGACAGAAGGGTGCTTAACTGAATCTCAAGCAAATGTGATAGTTAATGATATTATGTTCCAAATGGATTTTGCTGTAGCTGGCAGTTCAATGAGTGAATTTAAGAAAGAAATGAAATATAAATTAAAAAATAATCCAAATTTTGTAAAAGAAAATAGAAAACGATTGAATGAAATATTTGGAAAAGACGTTATATGACTGTGTAGCAACTTGCTACACTTTTCACTATAAGGTGTAAAATAAGCTTGATATCAGTTTACGTCATATTTTGATAGCTAATTAATAGACTTATGAACTAATTATTCATCCATTAAGGTAGAACATTAAAACTAATCATTACTTTCCTAACCACACACTTACGAAGACAGATCAAGGTTATGTTGTTAATTTGGTGGTGTATCAAAAAGTATGCTAAAAAAAGCAGGTTGAATTTTGATAAAATAGAGAAATGCAAATAACTCTAGAAATCAAATGTCCAACCTGTCGGCACTGTTGCAAATAGGGATCTGAGTCGATGATGTTCCCTTTAAAAAGTGCTTAGAGACCGAAAACTCTATTCACCAGATACACTTCACCCTGAGGCTGACCATAATAAAATGATGAAGCTTGTCCTTTACGTAGTGCACGCATGACTTCAATACCTTTAATTGTGGCATAAGCCGTTTTCATAGATTTGAATCCTAAGGTGGCCCTGATAATCCGCTTTAGCTTGCCATGATCACATTCGATCACGTTATTTTTGTACTTAACCTGCCTGTGCTCAAGGTCTGGTGGACATTTTCCTTCCCGTTTTAACCGTGATAAAGCACCTCCATATGTGGGTGCTTTATCCGTATTGATCACTTGTGGAATTTGCCACTTCTTCACATTATTTAAAATTTTTCTAAGAAAACAATATGCTGATTTGGTATTACGTCTAGAAGAAAGGTAAAAATCAATGGTAAAGCCACGTTGATCGACTGCACGATACAGATAAGACCATCTTCCATTCACTTTTACATAAGTTTCATCAATATGCCATGTGCCGAGATGTGTAGGATTACGCCAATACCAGCGTAAGCGTTTTTCTATTTCAGGAGCATAACGTTGAACCCAACGGTAAATAGTAGTGTGATTAACATTCACACCACGTTCGGAAAGCATTTCCTGAAGTTCACGATAGCTAATGCCATATTTACAATACCAGCGTACAGCCCAAAGAATGATTTCGCCCTAAAATGCCGACCATGGAAGGGATTCATACACTGAACCTTTAGCTAAAAAACTATTTAGCTTATCATCAATGGCTATTTGCAACAGTGCC
>NZ_JEZN01000028.1:0-28769 GCF_000581715.1 Acinetobacter sp. 479375
TTGAAAATTGCATTGTCAGAACATGAGTTTTTAGTAGTACAACGTTACATACAACATCGTTATGAGCAATATTTGGTTAATCAGCAGGATGATCTACTTTTTAGTGTGAATCATCGTGTGTTAACTGATCAATGTATCAGCAAAATTACAGTAGATTTGTTTAGTCAAATATTAGGTATGCATCATGGCTTTAGTTTTCATACATTACGCCACAGTGCTGCTAACTATCTAGCAATAACTTTGCTCGGTTCAAAAGAAATGATCAAGACCTACACAGATTGTCCTTGGGTAAAAGCAAAAAAGATGAGGGATTTATTGTTTGGTATGAAAGCACGTGCTCAAGAAGAGATTATTCAACATAAATGGCAGGTGCTCGCCTCTTGGATGGGGCATAGCAGTATTGAGCAAACGGCTTCAAATTACCTTCATGTTTTGGATTTATTAGCAGTCGATCGAATTTATAATTCGCCGTGTATCATTTCAAAAAAAGTATTAGAACAGTGTTTTAGTCCAGTGAAGTCAAGTACAGACTACATAAACCTAAATCGTTATACTCAGCAGCAGAAATGGTTTAATTCTTATCAGCAAACACAGCCAGTTACGATGGCTGGCCGACAAGAAAAGAAGTTTAGTATCGAGAAGAGTACTCTGACACCTTTTCAACGTTTGATAAGTTTTAGAGAAGGACGTTTAAGCGAAGATACTCAAGCTCAAGAATGGATGCAACGATGTCAATGGATGAGCACTAAATGGATGGATCGCCAAAAATTTTATTTAAAAACGAATTATGTTTATAGTAAGAATTTAGAAGAGAGTTGGTTTGATGAACTTTACGAAAAGGCTAAAAAACTGACTCGTCCAGATGAAATAATTCCTCTCCTTGATTTTCATTATAAAGATGATAGGCAGCAAGATGCACTGAAAGAAAAGAACACGGTTAAGGCGCTTAAAATATTATTATTACTTGGAAAATTGCGTAAGAATTTTCTACATTTTCAATGCCGAATGAAAGGTGATGAGCAACAAATTGTTAATTTTATTACTGGTATAGAGCCAATGTTAGGGGATCATCTGTATTTAGAAAAACAAAACTACCCAGTTAATTTGGATGCTCCTGAGCGAACCGTTAAATTTAGTTTTCAAAGAGTTGTCGGTTCTAAGAAAAAAAATGTTACTACGTTGGTTATTTTTAATTTAATGTTAAAAATGATGCAAAAAGATGAACTCTGGTTGAAATAGCCTAAGTATGTTGAAAGGGGTATTGTTTAGAAATTTCCTTATCATAAGTAAACCGTCTTTATGAAAATCATCATGCTGACTTTGATTCATAATAAGGGGAATTTAAAAGCTTTAGCATCACAGTTTCGTCACTGGATTTTAGACAATAGTGTAAATTGGTAAATCGCTGAGCTAAAGTGTTGTAGTCCAAACTCGATATGACAGTTACCCATTTTATAATGTGTCTGTCAGATTAAATTTGAACTAAATTATTCTCAGCCCAAATCCGCTTCCAATCAAATAATGATTCAAGTGGCGTGCGGCCACTGCTGAATCTAATTCACAGTACCTAAAACAGGTATCAACTTCGGTCCAGCCATTCTCGCTTTGCTAATGATCTCCACCAGTTCAGCATAAGTCAGTTCAAACTTATCCTCGCTATCAAAAACATAAACCATGTTCTTGCCTTCATGTTCAGCTGGAGTAGGTGGTACAAAACGTTTCGGGATAAGAAGCTGTGCGAGTTGTTCATCAGTTAATTTAAATAAGTGCATGTTTTTATCCTATTCTTGGTAAGTCTGACCATTTGGTTAAATACGATGGTGATCTAAGGTTTTGATTCATGTGCCATGAGGCTTCTTGATTGTTGGCAATTCCCAATGTGACGAGATTCTTCCCAAACCGTTCACTGATGGCTTCGATGGCATCTGAAAGTTTTTCGCGTTCATGCCTATGTGAATAGTCCGTGAATAGATCGGGTACAAATTTGGATTTATCCGTAATTTCGAGCAGCACGATTCCCGCCTTTTTATACTTAAAACCCTTCTTAAATATCTTATCGATACCCTTCATTGCTGCCTTGGTGATGAGTAATAAGTCGTCTGTATGCTCATGCATCTGAACCACGATATATGGCGAGTAGCGCTCGGACTTATCAAAGCGACTGGTTTGGATATAGACCCCAATCATTTTGCAGATTGAGCCATCTTCCCGCATTCGCTTTACGGCTCGAGCAACATAAAGCCGGACAGATGCTTTGATGTCATCCATTTCATACACTGGGTTGCCATATGAACGACTGCTGATGATTTGTTTCTTCGCTACAGCATCATCACTGAGGTCAATACAAGAGAGGCCCTGTAGCTCAAGCACCGTCTTTTCCATCACGATACTGAACTGCTTTTTGATTTCTTTAGGATTGGCATTGATCAGATCTAGAACGGATTGAACACCCATGGCATTGAGCTTCTTACAGTTCTGCCTGCCAACGCCCCAAACTTCGGATACATCTACTTGTGCGAGTAGCGTTTCTGTAGAGCATGGGTCCATATGGGCCAGATTACAGACTCCATTGAAAAACTTGTTTTTCTTGGCGAGATGATTGGCAATCTTGGCTTCAGTTTTAGAGCGACCGATTCCAATGCAGCAGGGTAGTCCTAACCAACGCAAAGCTTTAGCCCTCATATCTTGCGCATATTCAGTCAGGTCAAATAGATGCTCATAAGCTGTGAGCTTTAGGAAACATTCATCAATGGAATAGACCTCTTGGTCTCCTGATGCAACATAGTCCCCAAGCAGCTCCATAAAGCGCTTGGACATTTCGCCATATAAGGAGAAATTACTGGATAGCACCTGAATGTCATGTTGCTTTATCAGGTCCTGAATTTGGAATACAGGAACACCCATCTTGATGCCGAGATCTTTCGCTTCCTGACTTCTGGCCACGGCACAGCCGTCATTGTTACTGAGCACAATAGTAGGGCGATCATTCAAGGCGGGATTAAACACACGTTCACACGAGACGTAGCAATTATTCACGTCGACTAACGCGAATATTTCATTTTCACTTTGCATGGTTATTCTTCTTTTTATGAGCGGTGATAAATACGTTTTAAATTAAAAGTCACCACACCCCAGATTGAGATGGTCTGACTGTCATCAGGAATGATGTGATTATAATTAGGATTTTCAGCCTTCAACCAAAGTTCTGGAAGCGGATAATCCTCATCGCCAAATATCTCTTTGATTTCAGACTTGGACATCTTATTGGTGATCATCAGCCGCTTAATTGTCGAGGCATTGTTATCAATCAGGGCAACAACAATATCGTAATGCTTGGCTTCAATACTGCGATCAATAATGATTGGATCATTAATCTCTAGGCCAGCATCAAGCATGGATTCACTGTCTACATAAGCAATGAACGTAGAAATAGGGTTGTGAATCAGGAACTCATTCAGATCGAGCGCTTTATCTTGCTCATCCTTGGTGCTGAAGGCTGGACCTGCAGGGATGCGCTCTAAAGAGACGGGAATGGATACTTTAGATTTGGGTAGAACTGAAGTAAGCCCTAACTGCGCAACTAGTTCATTTTGAACAGCGATTTGTTCAAGCACGGTATTGATGGTAGGGCTTGGCTTACCCTCTGGACCCATGAGCTCTTGTAAAGATGACCATGCGTCGTCAGAGAAGTAGATAGGCAACTTCTTAGACATGTGATACTCCTACGCTACGAGGCGTGTTTGGAAGTAGAATTTGTCTAAATAGGATATTACTAACAACGTTTGAAAATCAAATTTAAAAAGTTGTGGATAAACAAGGATGCGTCAGAATAAGACGTTTTGTTTCTGCTCATCGCGTGGAAAAGTGATGAATTCATCGGGCATTTGAAAAAAATATTCATGCGCGTGTTCATGATCTGCAGTCAGCCAGTCTTTTCTGTACTGCTCTGGAATAACGATGATGGAGCGTTTTTCATCCTTCGGTGCATGGAATTGCTTCATGAAGGGGTGATGATCCGAATTGATGGTCAACATTGAAAAGGAACGTACCTTATTGCCATCAATCACCGCATCATCATAGATCCCTGCAACCGTGAAAGGCTGATCATCTTTACGCTTGATGGTGTACCAGTGTGGCTTGCCATTGATGTATTTGGGTTCGTAGAACTCTTGCACAGGGATTAGGCAGAACTTGCTGTATTTCCATGCGTGTCGAAAGCTGGGCTTATCTGCTACAGACTCGGTACGAGAATTATAAGTATGACTGCTGAACTTCAACTCTTTCGCCCAGCTCGGTAGCAAGCCAAACTTTGCGATATCAAGCTCTAAGTGATCTGAACCATTTAAGATGATTGGAGCCTGGTAAGAAGGAAAGACATGATCCTTAAGCTCAAGATAGAACAGGCTGGTATCGACACCCAAAAGCATCAAATTTCTTTTACTTGGAAAT
Organism: Acinetobacter sp. 479375; assembly: GCF_000581715.1. NCBI lineage: Bacteria > Pseudomonadati > Pseudomonadota > Gammaproteobacteria > Moraxellales > Moraxellaceae > Acinetobacter > Acinetobacter sp. 479375. The sequence continues at coordinate 4,450 of NZ_JEZN01000028.1, forward strand.
AGGTAATTCGAGCACATGATTATCATACCTTTAAGTGTCACATTTCGAATTATTTGCCTTAAAATTCCATAACGGAATGTACCAATATTTGAATGATAGGTAAGAAAATACAATTAGACAGACTATAAGCAACAAATCAAGAGTCGTGAACTTTTGTCCTTCACGTACTAAAACCAATGAAAATGCACAAACAGGCGAATTCAAACATGAGGTGCGACAGTTTCAAAAGTCTTATGATAATCAACAAGCTGAGCAAATTTCTCTAATGGTGTAAGCCAATCTAACGCTTTTCTAGGACGAGTATTCAGTGACATGGCAACTTGATTTAAATAATGCTGATCTGCCTGGTTTAAATCAATCCCTTTAGGTAAATATTGCCTAATTAAACCATTCATATTTTCGCATGTGCCTTTCTGCCATGGTGAATGTGGGTCGACATTGAGTAAATCAGTCATTGAGCATTTATTTGTTAAAAATTGAGAGAATGTGCAAGGGGGGGGAACGCGATATTATCGTTTTCTCAATTACTTACGCAAAAGACCGTGATGGCCGCTTATCTATGAATTTTGGTACGCTTAACCGTCAAGGTGGTCAGCGCCGTCTAAATGTAGCAATTACTCGTGCTCGTCAAGGATTACATGTTTTCTCGGCCTTAAGTCCAGAAGAAATTAATTTGGCACGCACCAATAGTGAGGGTGTAAGGGATCTAAAAGATTTCTTGGTTTTTGCTCGTAGTGGTCAGCTGCATTTAAATTATACTGATCAAAGCAAACAGCAGACTAAAAAAGAATTTGTACAGTACTTACAAAATAGGCTTCAAGAAAAAGGTTGGAGCGTTGACCTCGGAATAGGTCAGGGCGATAGCTGTGTAGATCTGGCTATTAAAGATGACTTGCATGCAGATAGCTATATTGTAGGTATTCTAGTCGATGGTGAAAATTATGCAAAAGCAGCTACAGCAAGAGACCGTGATCAGCTCAGACCAACAGTATTAAATGGGTTAGGCTGGCAGGTATTATCAGTGTGGACAGTTGATTGGTGGCTGGATCCGGAGCATAACTTAACTAAATTGGTAAAAGCATTAGAAGAGATCAAAGTAAATCAATAGGTTGCTTAAGTTGTCTGAAACCTTTGAGATGGAAAGCATGCTTTAAATCAAGTCATTGACTTGGGTTGCATGGTCCATGTGAGTCGTAAATTCTATGAACTGCATGTGACGGGGAAAAGTCAGATTAAGTGTATTCTGATAATTAATAAAGCGCCGTTTGGCGCTTTATTCATCCTAGCCCTTCAATATTGCAAAATGCGATAATTGGTTTATACTTGATTTATAGCAAAATGCGATAATATGTTATGCATGTGATCACCCACGCTCGAATTATAGAAGCAATGGGCTTTGTTGCACAAACCTATCTATAAAGGCTTATTCCACAATATAATTCTGAAATGAATAAGCCCACACCTAAAATCTATCGTACAACCAATTGGTCTTCTTATAACAGTGCATTAATAAATCGAGGAAATCTCTCAATTTGGTTTGATCCCAAGACTCAATGGTACGCTCAACCCAAAGGTAAACATGGTCGAAATCAAACTTATTCAGATACAGCCATCCAATGCTGTTTAATGATCAAATCCTTATTTCGTCTTTCTTTACGCATGGTCACTGGCTTTGTGCAAAGTCTCATTCATCTTTGTAGATTAGATTGGACAGCACCAGACTATTCCACCATCTGCAGAAGACAAAAGCATATTGATATTGCAATTAACTATCAAAAAAGCAGTAATGGTCTCCAGGTACTCGTCGATTCTACTGGCTTAAAGTTTCTAGGCGAAGGTGAATGGAAGCGTAAGAAACACCAACCTGAATATCGTCGCCAATGGCGTAAACTTCATATTGGTATAGATGCTGAAACCCTTCAAATACGCGCTATTCAACTCACTACAAATAATGTGAGTGATTCACAAGTGCTTGGTGATTTACTCGATCAGATTCCACAAGATGAGCAGATTGACTCTGTCTATACTGATGGGGCTTATGACACCAAGCAATGCCGTCAAGTAATTGCAGACCGACAAGCACATGCGGTGATTCCGCCAAGAAAAAATGCGAAACCTTGTAAAGATACAAAGACCAGCTCGCTAGAGCGAAATGAATTACTTCGAACAGTTAAACGTTTAGGAGGAACAATATGGAAAAATTGGTCAGGCTATCATCGGCGAAGTTTGGTTGAAACTAAGATGCATTGCATCAAGTTATTAGGCGATAAACTCCGTGCGAGAAACTTTCAAAGCCAAGTGAATGAGATCCATGCACGCGTAGCCGTATTAAATAAATTTACAGAATTAGGCAGACCTCATACCCAAGTTGTAACCTAAATTTTAGCAACTTAGGAAAACTCTGCCGTCAAAGGCTTTATGCAACAAAGCCGTATTTGGCTATAAAGTATGAGGACGCCCTAATTTCTTTTTAAGTGATTCTGCTTCTTTTAAAACTTCGACCATTTCACTAAAAACTGGTCGAGGTACACCAACCAAGCGCTGGAATTCAGAATCTGAAAAACAGTTTAATTTCTGATATTTCATGAAATCTATATTGAGGCAGTTTTTACTTTCGCAAGAGGTCTAATATACTCAATATGGTGGGGTTGAATTAGTCGGTACAAATATAGTGGTTTATTAACTAATATCTTAATTATGCAATATTAGTAATAATCGATATTGCTACTTATTCCTGAAGTTTTTTTTCACTTTCAGGTAAATTGACATCAGAATTTTTAATGTTTTTTTTAGATTTCATTGTTTTGTAGCAGTAGTGAGCTACCAAGCCAATACCTATTAGTGTTAATATTTTCATGAGATTTCTCGAATTTAATAAAATATTGATATAAATTGATAACAGTTATTTTTATTTATTATTATGTTTTTTTGTAATTGGCTAATAGTACATAAAAAGAAATATTTATATGTGTTTTATAAGGCTATATTAAATATAAATATTTAACTTTATTTAGTGTTTAAATATGTTTTGATACATTATGGGTGTATCTTAATTGGTATTATAGGTCCATGATGTATTTGTCATTAATACTAATGACAAATAAGGAATATAATTATGTCAAATACTACTAACCAACCTGGCTCGAATCAGGGTCAGCAAGCACCAAAACAGCCTGATAGTGATCAGGGAAACCAAACCCAGAAACAGCAACAAGGCGATCAAGATCAGGGTAAAAATGGGTCAAACCAGAAACAACCCAATAATAAAGAACAACAGCAAGATCAAAAAAATAAATAATATATTTGCTGACTTAAGATTTTGATTGTAATTAAAGGGGGGAACCCCTTTAATTTTTTTATTTTGAATTTAGTTTATCATTAATACGTTTTTTTTATTATAATTTAATTTAAAAAGATTATATAATATCAGAATCAGAAAGATCCTTAGAAATGTTTAGATTGATCTGGAAATTCCCATCAATATCATCTGTACCCCAATCGCCATATATTAAGGCCTGAACATTAATACCTGATTCTTCCGTCAAATTATTTAACTTTAAAAGTCTCATAAATTTAATCGCATCTTCATCAGAAAGGTATCCTAATTTTAAATCATTAACTAAAACCATTACCGCACATTTTTGGTCTTTACTATTGAAGTCTCTAACTAAAAATGCCGTTACTACCTTTTCTACAGAACTGTCTAATTTAGGACCAATGATTTCGATGAAAGATCCCTGATAAAATGCACCATCATGAATTTCATGTTGAAATTTATTTTTTTTTAAATGTTTGAATTTGCCAGACAATTTGAAATTCTCATTCGAGTTAACCATAACAAAAAAAGTAATTGCTATAATTAACAGGATAGAAAAAAATAACCACATCTTTTGCTCTTTACATGATAGTGTGGGCTTCCCTTAATTTTATCACTAAAATGCTATAAAAATTCAAGTTTACTAAGATAAGCTGGCAGCCTAAAACTTGAAGTGCGACATAAACCACCTAATTAATTTAAAGGGTTTATGGAGTATATAAAATTGTCATACCATCATCTTAACTTTGAAGATCGTACTGCATTAATGCTTGAGTCAAGAAAAGAAGGCTTTTCACCCAGAAAATTTGCTGACCTCATTAAAAGACATCCTAGTACGATCTATAGTGAGCTTAAAATAAATAGCATCAATGACGTTTATCAAGCTCAATATGCCTCTGATAATTCCTTCACTAGACGTAGGCGTGGTCACAAAAAACTCAAAATCGATTCAATCCTCTGGAAATTTATTGTTGAAGCGATCCGTTGTTTATGGTCTCCCCAGCAAATAGCAAAGCGTTTAAAGACATTTTGTGATTTGGATCAAACAATGAATGTAAGCCATACAATGATTTATTCAACTATACGAGCATTACCAAAGGGTGAGTTGAAAAAAGACTTATTATCCTGTCTGCATCATGAAAATAAAAAGAGAAAAGCTAAGGGTGAACCTAAAAAAGATTCTATATTACAGGATATTAAAACTATTCATGAGCGCCCAGCCGAAGTTCAAGAAAGAAAAATATCGGGTCATTGGGAAGCCGATTTAATTAAAGGTAAAGACAATAAAAGTTCGATAGCAACACTTATTGAACGAAATACACGGCTCTGTATCTTGGCAACATTACCTGATGCAAAGGCAGAATCAGTGCGGAAGGCTTTAACTGAAGCTCTGGAATATTTACCTGCAGAACTGCGTAAAACGTTGACCTATGACCGTGGACGTGAGATGTCAGAACATAAAATACTCGAAGAAGATTTAGGCATAGATGTATATTTCTGTGACCCACATTCACCATGGCAGAAAGGCACATGCGAAAATATGAATGGTTTAATTAGGCAATATTTACCTAAAGGGATTGATTTAAACCAGGCAGATCAGCATTATTTAAATCAAGTTGCCATGTCACTGAATACTCGTCCTAGAAAAGCGTTAGATTGGCTTACACCATTAGAGAAATTTGCTCAGCTTGTTGATTATCATAAGACTTTTGAAACTGTCGCACCTCATGTTTGAATTCGCCCTCAAAAAAAACCAAATGAAGAGCCTGAGAATCCACTTAAAGAGCAAAAGTAGATCAAAAAGACCTCGTCGAGGGCTTTTTGAAATCAAATGCTTACACTACTTTTAAGCTCAAATAAATTCATGCTGGAATAGCTGCGACAACTTTTTCTCTATCCCAAAAACGGTGATTTTGAATAGCTTGTTTAAATTGATCTTGGATCTCTTTAAAATTTTGAGTAGAGAATAGAGCTGCATCCTTACTGAGCTGAAACTCATCTATTAAAGCGCATTTATCACCGAGGAAAACAATAGGTTTGAGATGCTTATATGTCTCTAATACATAATGTTTAGAAACTCCATCAGCCTTAAATACTTCTAAATTATTCCCATCAACCACGATTACGGCATCATAAGTCACTGAAGGCTCGCCATTTTGTCTCCCATCTACTGGTATTTCATTGCCATCACTAGATTTAACAGGGGCTGCTTTCGGTGCTAAAGTTTCCACAATAGCTTTTTCTGCTTCAGCCCATATTTTAATATCATCTATTGATGATGCATTTACACCGTCATGAACGAGCAAGGCAATTTTTCGCTGTTTAATATCAGATGCAGGAAAAGATGAGGTACTTAATCTTTTCGAAGATGCAATTGCGGGCTGGTGCAGACTATCTTGCTGTTTAGGGGGAGTTTTAATACCTAACTCTTTGGCAACATATTCAGCTAAGTCCAAGTCAATATTAGCTAAGACAGCGTAAACTACACGTCTGCGGATATCTTCCGATTTAACCTTAGATAATTCAAAAGAATATGCATCCTTAATATGCTGTTGTTCATATTTTTCCAAACTATGATAGTGCATTGTGGCTTGCGAGAAATGATCAGCGAAACTTTCTGGTCGAACTCTTAGTTTGCTGCCTTGTACTTCTTCAGGATGTGTCTTGAAGGCACCACCGTCATTAGGTGATTCTCTTGGCCAATTTTCATCAACAGAATTAGGTTCATAATTTGCCTTTCCTTTATAAACTTCGTGATTAGCATAACCACCTCGTCTATTCGTATGAAAAGGACAAACGGGTTTGTTAATTGGAATTTGATTAAAATTTACCGTACCTAGTCTGTGTAAGTGAGTATCCGTATAGCTAAACAGCCGTCCTTGTAAAAGGGGATCGTTACTAAAATCTATACCTGAGACAATATTTGCAGGACTAAAAGCAACTTGTTCTGTTTCTGCGAAAAAATCATCTGTATTTTTGTTTAAAACAAATTTACCTAGTGGAGTGACTGGTACAAGTTCTTCTGGGATTAATTTTGTAGCATCTAAGACATCAAAGTCCCATTGTTTTGCATCTTCTTCAGAGAAAATTTGTGCGCCTAATTCCCATTCCGGGTAATTGCCACGCTCAATAGCATCCCACAGATCACGTCTGTGAAAATCGGGATCTTTGCCATTAATTTTTAGGGCTTCATCCCAGACGACTTGAGCTACCCCTTGCTTTGGAGTCCAATGGAATTTCACTAAGAATGCTTCATTATTCTTATTAATCAATCTAAATGTATGAACACCAAAACCTTGTATAGAGCGTAGATTTCTTGGAATTGCTCTATCAGACATTATCCAAGTAGTCATATGTGATGCTTCGGTGTTTAAAGAAATAAAATCCCAGAAAGTATCATGGGCAGATTGACCAGTTGGAACTTCATTGGCATCTTCTGGTTTTACTGCATGAACAAAGTCCGGAAATTTAATAGCATCCTGAATGAAGAAGACAGGGATATTATTCCCCACCAAATCATAATTTCCTTCTTCAGTATAAAATTTTATAGAAAAACCTCGTACATCTCGAACGACATCAGCCGAACCTCGCCCACCTTGAACTGTAGAAATACGGACAAAGATAGGGGTTTGATTATTTGTGTCCGTTAGGAACTTAGCTTTAGTCCATTTTTCATTACCGGTATAAGCTTGAAAGTAACCATGAGCACCGACCCCTCGAGCATGTACAACACGTTCTGGAATACGCTCACGATCAAAATGAATAAGTTTATCCCTTAGAAGAAAGTCCTCGAGAAGAGTAGGGCCTTTCTCATTAATTTTTAGACTATTTTGATTATCAGCTACGGGAACACCTAAAGAAGTGGTAAGAGTTTTACCTATAGGATCCACGTATGCTTCCTCAGAAAGCTGGTCGATTTTTGGTGTATTTGGTTCTTTCATATCACATTCTCTTATACATTTGCTTTATAACGTTTTATGAAAATAAGTATTTATTTTCACGTAAGTTAATGGCTTATTTGTTGACGGATATTTTGTGCTTATACAATTTAATAGGTTATCTACAATCGAATATGAGTTACTTGCAAGAAAACTCTTTTTTGGATCAAAGATACCCATATAAACTTTAAGTATTTACTCTTTGAGTAAGGTAAAGAAATGTGTATTTTTTGTTCGCTTAAACTATTCATTTTAAATAATATTGAATTAATCTAAGTCAAAACAAAAGCTTATTAATTTTGATATTCCTCGCAATACAAACAGGATTTAGCCCATTTGGTATTTTGACAGCGTGGGCATTCTTCATTTAAATGATTTAAATGTTGGGTTTGACCACACAACATACAAGAATAAAAGTGATCTACATTGTGATGATCTGCGATTTGGTATTCATCGGGAAATAGAGGAAGGCCCCATTTTATATTTTCTTTAGAATATGGGATCACGCTTAGGCAGCCATCAGTCTCAAGCAGTGCCATTTTAACTTGTCCAAGATGCTCTATCTTCTTTTGGCGCATTTCAGCAAAGAACTCATCGTATGAATACTTTTCTTGCTTAATATCCTCAACAATCAGTAAACCATTTTTGACGATGTATATAGGTCGACCTTCCAATACGGTCTCAAAAGCATCGGATTTCATCATTAAGTAAGTTGTTAAGCGATATAAAGCCATAATTACTGCAAAAACGATGACAGCATGAATGATAGGAACTTCTTCATAGAACATAGCATCGCCAGCAGCAGATCCTAAACTAAGAATAATTGCGATTTCAAAGATGGAAAGTTGCCTAACACCACGTTTACCAGAAAATCTTAAAACTAAGATAATCAGGAAGTACATCAAGACACTACGAAGTACAATTTCTGCTGCAAAAGTAAATGTAGTATCAGCTAATAGTATTTTTATAAAGTCCATTTTACACCTATTTAATTATTATTTAGATGTGCTGATAATGAGCCTAAAAGGCTCATTATCATTATATTGGCTTACATTTTGTCCCATGCATCTTTAATCGCATGTTTGGCTTGTTCCCACTTTAAGCGTGATTCAGCCTTTAGTTCTTCCCATTTTACTTTCAAATCACTTTCGGAATCTTCAAATCGTGCATCAGTACCACGCTCATTGCGGGCATGCTGACCTAGTTCATAAGCTGAACGAAGATCACGGTCATAATCCACATCGGGAAGTTCTCGTTGGATATCGCCGTAATATGGGCGGTTTGAATAATCTGTACGCCAATCATGCTTGATTGGGTTTTCGTCTTGATGGTCATTGATAGTCATAATGAACTCCAATTCTATCCAACTAAGAATTCAAAAAAATTCTTAGTTGGATTTAATTAATGAATGAGTTTAAGAATTTAATAATATTATTCAACATGAAAAACTATTATTTCTGTTGAGTGTGTTGGTCATTTTGCTGGTTTTGGTTCGGTTGTTTTTGCTGATTCGGATTTTTTTGCGGTTGGTCTGGTTGCTGTTGCTGTTGTTGCTGATCTGGCTTTTTTTGTGGTTGATTTTTCTGCTGCTGTTGCTGATTTTTCTGCTGTTGATTTTGATTAGTCATTTTACTGAACCTCATAAAATTAGAATAAATCTACATTAATTAATCAGTAGATTTATTATTAATATCATAATTTGTGTTTAAAAAAACATCAGAGGTGTTACATTTTGATTTTTGAGTTAAATTGTGTTTGTTTTAAAAGTTTAGGTATTGATAATAAATGGAAATATATATTTTGTTTTTTACAAAAGGCTAACAAAGTTAAATTTTATTCTTAATTCAGATTTATATCTTTTTGATTGGATTTGTGTTTGTAATTTATTGATTTTTTTTTGAATTTGAAAACAATAAAAATCCATGTAGGATCAATGGAATAACGACAGGAATACTAACGTTGCTTGTACTTTCAATAAATAAAGTTAACAATTTTATAAATTAGATAGAATGCTTTTTACTAATTTTAAGCACCATAATTTTTTAATTCCAATGAGTGTGATTTATATCACAGATTGTGAAATTTTTTTTTCTAAAAATTATAAATATTTAATTAAGGTGTTGTATTGTGATGTTAAATAAATTAAAGGATTACATTTATTAACGTTTCTTTTCAAAGTTGTTAATTAATTAAGTATAAGTGTCAATTATGTTGGTATAAGTTATTTACCGCGTGAGAATTATAATGCCTACTGCAGTAAAAGAGAGAATTTTAAATTTAATAACCGATGCCCATCAGAAATATTTTGAAATAACACAATTTTTTTTAGATCCATCAATCTCACGTTCTGCAAAAGAGTTGAAAGCTTTTCATTTCCTAGAAAACGAAATACTTCATTTGGATAGTGATTTCTCTGATTTTCCTACTAATGTTGATCAATTGGCAGTCTGGATGCAGAAACAAAATAAAACACAATGCTTGCATTACAAAGAGTACTTAGAAAGGCGTGAAAATGGGAGTGCAAGGGAGTTTTTTGGAACTACAAGTAAAGCTTATGAGTTTTTATACAAAGTAGCACCGACCAAACGTGTAGACGGGGCTTGGCTTTATAGCTTTACACAGTACTGGAATGATCCAGCTTTTAGAGACTTTATACAGATATATGTTGAGGAGTTGGGGTTAGGTTCCAGTCAAAGTAACCATGTAAAACTTTTCAATAAATTACTTCTATCACTTGGTCTTCATCAATTTTCAATGAATTTGCCTGATGAATATTATCACCAGTCAGCAATACAATTAGCTTTAGCTTATGCTCCATCAGATTTTATACCCGAGATTGCAGGTTTTAATTTTGGATACGAACAACTACCACTTCATTTACTGATTACAAATTATGAACTTAAAGAGTTAGGTATTGATTCCAAATATTTTAACCTACACATTACAATTGATAACTTTGATAATGGACATGCTCATTTAGCTACAAATGCGATTAAATGTTTAGCCAAACGCTACCCAAATCAATCCGAATTTATTCGTAAATTAAAGATAGGCTTTTTATTGAATAATCGGGGAGTTAGCTCAGTTCAAATAATAAAGAACCTAAATACTGAGCGAGTGGTTCTGGACATTTTCAAGAGCAAAGCTTTGGTTGGAAAGCACATGCATAATGAGAAATGCAAGTTTAATAATAAGTCTGTAAATTCATGGCTTTCAGAAGAAGATCAGGTTGAGGAATTCATTAGTGAGCTAATAAAAATAGGATGGATTAAGCTTAACGAAGATCCGGAACATAGCCAATTTTGGAAGCTAATCAATGAAGAAGATGGGAAAATGTTTGGAGTTTTCTCTGCTGCAGAAAAAACTTTTATTTATGATTGGATTGCTGGTGCTAATTTAAGTAGACGCATTAATCCAGTAAATTCAGAATATATAAAAAACTTTATAGAACTAAATGATTTTAGTTATTTATCAGAAAAAGAATTATTGCTGTTACAGCAGCAAATTCAGATATCTACAAATACTGGGCATAAAATTAGTAAGTTGATACCATATTTAGCTCCACATCAACATCACCAAGAGATTGGTTTATGGGCTACTCAAAAAGTAGTTGAGTATATTTTCCCATTCTTAGGCAGTAATTTTAAATAAGAGTAGGCTAACTTATTAATTTATAAAGAATAGATGTAGTCTATGACAAAATAGATTGCATCTAGCTATTTTTTACAAGTATGAAATGAAACGCCTTTGATTCAAACGGACATTGCGAAGGATTAGGGCTTTTTTGAAATTATTTACAAAGAAATAAAGAGTACGATCAAAGTCTAGCCGTACTCTTTATTTTAGGATAATTTAAATAGCTTGCCATTGTTGCTTAACTTCTTCTGAATTTTTAATCAGAACTACTTTGTCATCTTTGACCTCACCAATCCATGCCGTTGGGATCAGATGATGCTGATCATTTTCATCACGCGTCAGTTTGAGTTGGCTATCACCTTCGAGATGATCAACTGTTCCGACTTTGGTACCACAAGAAGCAATTACATCTGAATGTTTTTTAATATCTTGAATATTTAAAGTACTCATTTCTTAAACCTCTTTTATAAACATTACAACACGGAAGCCTTTAAGCTACTGCTTATTTCCTCATAATTGTTGGATTTTAAATAAACCTTACATGATGATTTTATAGATTCACTTAAACCTACTATTTAGTTAACAATGAAACAAAAAGAAATAAATAGTTAAATAATTATCTCTTCATTACAATTTATCTATTTAACTAAACAGATTATTTCAATTATTATTTAAATAAACTCATTTGAATTAACATTTTAAGAATGAATAGAAAAATATTTATAAAAAGCTCAACTTTAGACATATTAAATCGCTTTGAGCAGTATTCAGCTGAAGAAAAGCTAACTCAACGTCGAATTGTGTTGAAACAGTTGATTCATTCTGTTGGACGATTGCCTGACCCTGCTTCGGGACAAACCTATCAACGCTGGCAAATTTTTGCTCAGATAGCTGGCTTTGACCTAAGTTTAGCCAAGCTTTTTGAGTCCCATTTTGATGCTTTAAGTATTTTGCATGAACTCGGTTATCAACATGAAATCGATGAGGAGACATGGGCTGTTTGGGCTGCCGATGGTGGACCCGTGCCGTTACAGGTCGAAAATGGGCTTTGTCATGGAATTAAGCCGTGGTGTTCAGGCGCTGAATTTATTCATAAAGCATTAATCAGTTTTAAAGATCAACAGGGGCAATCTCAGCTCTGCATTATTGACCTCAACCAATCCTTGATCACCATTGATCTGGCTCACTGGCAAGCTATAGGCATGCAGGGAACACAGACCGCAAGAGTCAATTTTCAGGGGATAGCAGTCAAACTCATTGGTCATCCCAATGACTACCTTGATCGGGTTGGTTTTTGGCATGGTGCTGCGGGTGTTGCAGCTTGCTGGTACGGTGCCGCGGTGCGGTTAGTGGATGAGCTACAACAAAGTTGCCTTAAAACCCCTAATCCTTTTAAGAAAATGTATTTAGGTCAGTTGGCAACTCGACTTGCTGTAACCCGACAATATTTCCAATATATCGCGCAACTGATTGATAGCCAACCCAAGCTTAGCCATGAACGGGATGTACGGATCTTGCGTGCGCAGGCAGAACAAAGCTGTTTGGAGGTTATTGAAGGGGTAGGAAAAGCACTTGGAGCACGGCCTTTTTGTGAACAAGCAACTTTTGCCAGCCTAATGGCTGATTTACCTGTATTTATTCGGCAAAGTCATGCAGCATTCGACGATGAGCAAATTGCTGAACGATGTTTACAGGAGCAAATATCATGGCAGATCTAAAACATCCTTTAGTCGAAGATCGTATTATTGAAGGGCAAGGGACCTCCCGAGAACAATGGCTGCATGCATTTGAGCAGCAGCCGCTTACTCTACTCAATTTTAAAAAATTTCAATATAAAAGAATCTTGATTGTTGCACCCCATCCAGATGATGAGATACTGGGGTGTGGTGGCTTGATGCAACAATTAATTATGTTGAATTGTCAGTTGGTGATTGTTGCCGTCAGTAATGGGACACAAAGCCATCCACATTCAACCAAATACAGCGCAGATCAATTAGATCAAATTCGCCCACAAGAAAGCTTGGCGGCCTTACAGCGTCTAGATATTTCTAAATATGTTCAACGTATTGCACTAAATTTACCAGATGGGCAGATTCATTTGCACAGGGAACATCTGTGGCAAGAATTAGACAAGTTGGTTAAAGCGGAAGATATTTTAATTTGTAGCTATGCACAGGATGGGCATCCAGATCATGAAGCGGTAGGAAAAACTGTACAGGCATTTGCTCTAGCTCATGACATGTCATATTTACACGTGCTGATCTGGGCTTGGCATTGGGCGCGACCACTAGATCCGCGTATCAACTGGCAAAAGGCTAGAGCTTACAACTTAACTCAGGCCCAATTAATCAAAAAACGTCAGGCCATCATGCAGTTTAAGAGTCAGATTGAAGCTGATGAAAGTACAGGCAATGCTGCGATTTTATCTCCAGCAATCATCGAACGTTTGTTAATGCCTTGGGAGGTTTATCTTTGTGAATGATTCTAGTCAATATTTCGAAGCCTTATATCATCACAATAATGACCCTTGGGGCTATGATTTACATTGGTATGAAGCTCGTAAAAGGCAGATTTGTTTGGCATTGCTTACTCAACAGCGTTATTCATCAGTGTTGGAAATCGGCTGTTCCAATGGCCATTTAAGTGTACATTTAGCCAAACGCGCTGATCAGCTTTTATGTCTAGATTTTTCTGAACATGCTGTTCATTGGGCCTCTAAACGTTTAGAGAATTTGAAGCATGTGAGCGTTCAACACCAAAAAATTCCTGAATATTTTCCTGAACAGAAATTTGATCTGATTGTCATCAGTGAAGTGGCCTATTACTTATCACGCAATGAACTGCATGAACTGATCGATCAGCTCCAAGACAGTTTAACGCCACAAGGTGAAATTCTGTGTTGTCACTGGCGTCACGCCATTCAGGATTTTGAACTAGATGCTTATCAAGTCCATCATTGTTTAAAACAATCTTTGTTGTTCACTCATTATTTAAGTTTGAATGATCCAGATTTCATCATTGATATCTGGACGGTAAATCCTTCATCTTTGGCAAAACAACAGGGCTTAGTATGAAAATAGGTATTGTTATCCCAGCCCATAATGAGGAACAAAATTTATCCGCTTGTTTGCAGTCAATTAAACACGCTATACAGCATATAGGTCATGGTCAGGTCGAGATTCTAGTGGTTTTAGACAGTTGTACTGACCAGTCCCTCATGATTGTAAAGTCACATCAGATGAATTGGCTTGAATGTAATTTTGCTTGTGTGGGCAAGGCCAGAGACCTTGGCATTAGGCAGCTAATCGATCAAGGAGTTACATGGGTCGCTTGCACGGATGCTGATACAATTGTAGATCCTGATTGGTTACTATGCCAAATGCGACATCAGCCAACAGATGCTATTTGTGGAATCGTTATATTGGATGATCTTAGTCACTTATCAATACAACAACAGCAAAAATATCTGACGCATTATCAGGACATGATGGATCATCAACATATACATGGGGCGAATTTAAGCTTTAGTGCCGAAGCCTATATTCAGGCGGGAGGCTTTGAACCTATTCCTTGTCATGAGGATGTCTCATTAATTGAAAAATTTATTAAGCAATGTTGCAAAATCACTTGGAGTAATTTGGTTCGCGTCACCACTAGCAGTCGATTAAATGGACGTGCACCTGAAGGTTTATCGTACTTTTTAAAACATTTATAAAATTGATCTGATTTGGTGGAGAAAGCTAATCCACAGCTATACCGAGTGAAATAGATTATTCAGCTTTATAAATGAACTGCTTAATTCAGTTATCCCTATAAAATTTAAGTAAATTCATATCTTTGCCTAATTTAATTGAAAAGCTAAGAATAAAAAGTGTTAAAAATAAACGCTTTAATTTTATTTGAATAAATGAAGATAAATTATTGATATGTATTGATTTTATTTTTTGCAAAAAATACTATTTTTAGCTTGGTTTTGTGTATAATTTCGCCATAAAAGCCTCTGTGGATTTATAGAACTTCTCTATAAATTAGCAGGGGTTTTTCTATGGCGATTTATCCGAGATGGACGCTCTGAGTTAATTTGTGTGGATGGTATTAAATGATCCTTTTTTCCAGAACTGCTCTTATTGATCCTGAAATTCAATTAAGTGCTCAACGTCTTTCAACTCGTTTTAGCTTTTTCGGTCTTGGTTTCGCCACGGCTGCATGGGCGCCGCTGATTCCTTTTGCCCAGCAACGTTTACATTTTAATCATGCCGATTTTGGTTTGTTGCTATTATGCAGCGGCTTAGGTGCAATGCTAGCTATGCCTGCAACAGGTAAAATTGTTCAGCGTGTTGGTTGTCGTATGCCGATCGGTTTCGCTTTACTCTTGCTTGCCGTTTTATTGCCAAGCCTAAGCTTATGGACCACGCCGTTAATGATGGCGATCACCTTATTCTTATTTGGTACAGCAGCAGGAAGTCTGGGCGTTGCACTCAATATTCAGGCCGTAGTGGTTGAGAAAAATAGCTTAAAATCATTGATGTCTGGCTTTCATGGTATGGCGAGTCTAGGCGGATTAGCTGGGGTACTGACGATTACTGCATTGCTTGCTTTAAGTATTTCGGCTGTTATGAGCGCATTTGCTGTGAGTTTACTGTTGGTAATTATTGTTTTTCTTTCAGTGCCATACAGCATAAAAGCTGTAGAAAACACCAGTCTTGAAGCATCTTCGAAAGTGAAAAAGTCGATACGCCAGCGCCTGCCACAACCTTTGATTATATTAATTGGTATTGCCTGCTTCATCATTTTCATGATGGAAGGCGCGGCGATGGACTGGAGTGGTATTTATTTAACGCAACAATATGGAGTTAATACCGCTTTTGCGGGATTGGCGTATACCTTCTTCGCGATTGCCATGACCACAGGACGTTTTACGGGGCATTATCTGATCCGTTATTTTGGTGAAAAAAAGCTTTTAACCTATAGCGCGATTTGTGCAACTTTAGGTTTAGCTTTGGTCAGTATCGCACCTTATTGGTGGCTGGTTTTAGTGGGTTATACACTGGTTGGGACAGGTTGTTCTAACATCGTCCCGATCATGTTTTCCCGTGCTGGACGTCAGACGGTGATGCCGAGCGCAGTTGCATTGTCTTGTGTTTCGACCATGGCTTATACGGGTATTCTGGTTGGACCTGCTTTCATTGGAATGGTGAGTGAGCTGATTGGCCTAAGTACAGTGTTTATGGCACTATCGGGTCTATTATTATTGATTGTGGCTTTAAATCGGTTTACTTATGTGAAATAAGCATCATAGTGAATTGAACTGGCAATATCTGGATACTGCCAGTTCCTTACAAATCGAAGTACTATAAATTTTGATAAATAGGGGTAACGTTACGCATTCCCAGGAATCTGAAATCCTGCACAGCGGTTTTGTTCTGTAAGTCGTTAAGAAATGCATTGCGCCAGTCATTAATATCAAAATCTTTTAAACCTTTCATTAGTTGTTTGTAGCGTGAAATACGTTCTTGTCGTGGCATTTCCAGTGCTGTTTTTAAGGCATTGACCATCGCCATTTTGTCGGTGGGATCAACCAGAAGTGCTTCTGACATATGCTCTGCAGCACCTGCATATTTGGATAGAATAAGTACACCAGGATTTGATGGATTTTGCGCGGCAATATATTCTTTCGCGACCAGATTCATCCCGTCTCGTATTGAACTGATCCAGCACACATCGGCTTGACGATAGATTTGCATCAAATGATGATGTTTTATTGCATCATAAATACATTCCACGGGTTGCCACTCTTCCTTTGCAAATTCCTGATTAATCATTTCGATCTTAATCTTGAAACGCTCAAATAAACGTTGATAAGCTGGAACTTCCAAACGACATGGGCAAGCAATTTGTAAATGTTGAATATGCTGCTGATACTCAGGATATTTCTCTAAGAACTCTGCATAGGACAAAAAGCGTTCCAGTAAACCTTTTGAATAATCAATCCGATCTACGCCGATAATGGTTTTTGCAGCATTCAGCTCTACTGGACGGGTAAGGAAGTCTTGTACATCAATAAACTTATGGGCCGCTTTTTGAATCGCTGTTGGATTTACACCAATTGGGTAGCATTTAATTATGGTTAAACGTTGATGGTAGCTTAACAAAGTTTGTTGAATTTTCTGTGCGTTCAATAAAGATGTGCATACTTGCATACACACTTTTTGATCTTTATCTGTTTGTAGACCCACCACATCGTATTGGCATAGATCCTCAATCAATTGTTGAGCACATGGAATTTTTTGCCAGATAAATAAAGGTGCAAAAGGAATGTGCAGGAAAAATCCAATTTTATTCTGCATACCGAGTTCACGGCAATATTTCGCTACACTTAAAAAATGATAATCATGGACCCAAATGGTATCGTCTGGATCTGCAATTTCGGCAAGTTTTTGAGCGAATAAATAATTTACTTTTTGATATCCTTGGTATTCTGATGATTTAAACTCAATCAGGTCTGAACGATAATGCATGGCAGGCCAAAGTGAATTGTTGGCAAACCCTGCATAATAATCTGAATATTGAGAATTTGTTAAAGGGCAGGTGACATATTCAACTTTATCCTTCCGAAGAATATTAAAATGTACTTCCTCTTGCTTATGAACTCGTTCGCCATTCCATCCGACCCATACACCACCAATATCATCTAATGCATCTTGTATAGCGACTGCAAGCCCACCTGCTGTAGTTTTTTGTCCATTGGGAATACTGACTCGATTCGATAAAATAATTAATTTAGACATGTTTTCTCTCCATCTAAGTTGTTGTTACCCTTAACATTGTTGTCACAGTTCCGAGTGTGTTCTAAAAATAATTCCAAAAAATTATGTACTTGCTTTGTGTCTTTAAGCTGGTATTTCGCATAGGTAAGCCCTTGACCGACTTTGATTGAGATGCCATCTTCCACCTGATTCACAAAATAAAAACCATCTTCGTCCGTGACGTCATCGCCAATGAATATTGGTGTGTAAACCTCATACTGGTTTAAATGAGCTAAAACTTCCTTGATTGCCAAGCCTTTATTGGCTTGAGCGGGTATTAATTCATAAACGAATTTCCCTTGAATTAATCTTAGGTTGGGGAATATCTTTTGAGCTTCTAACATTATTTTTTTTGCTATATCTTCGAGCTCTGGAGCTTTCCTATAATGCAACGCAATTGATGATTTCTTGTTTTCAATCAGTAAACTTGGATAGGCGATACATGCTCGAGCTAAAATTTTGTAAATATTTGAAATTTCTAAGAAACTCTTTGGTGTATGTAATTTTTTTTCATTTCCTATATATATTTCTAATCCATGCAATGCGGCAATTGGAAGATCAATGGATTCAAATAATTTACGTGCAGAATCAATATCTCGTCCAGTCACAGCTATAACAGGAATCTTCTTTGAAATAATTTGTCTTAAAATATTTAAAGTCTTAGTCGGAATATAACTATCGATAGGATTTAATTGAAAATCAGATAAAGTTCCATCTATATCTAAGAATAGACATGGCTTATTGTAATTTGAACTAAACTTATCTATTAAAGATTTCAAGTATTCTAATTGTAGAATTGATTCATCTATTATATTTCTCAATTTTAATATCTCATATTGCAATTATATTTTATTATAGGTTGATATTTTTTTTATAATACTTAAGTTGTCAATAAGCAAACACAAGCAGAACGTAATTTACATTATTAATGCTTATAATACATCGTAAACCTTTCTTACATGTTTAATAAGAATTCATTTTTTATATTTATTATGGCTTTGTTACACAAAGATGTATAAGTTGAAGTCGCTTTATTGCATAAATTTCTTCTTGAATATTTTTCAACAATATAAATTCCAAATGAAGAAGCCTGTACCTAAAATCTATCGTACAGTGAATTGGTCCACCAATAACCGAGCATTAATAAATCGAGGAAATATCTCGATTGGTTTTGATCTTACAACTTAATGGTAGACTCCTCCCAAAGGCAAACATGGTCGAAATTAAACTTATTCGAACACATTCATCCAATGTTGTTTAATGATCAAATCCTTATTTAATCTAATGTAGACCAAAAAAGTAAAATCAAATTTTCCCATATTATTAACTTATTGTTCCTTAAATGTCTCATTCAAAGCCTGTTGAACTGCATCTACACGTGTTTTACAGGCTCTGTATGCCACCATAGACTCTTCAACGATTTTCATTAAATTGTCGATGTCTGGTTCTTCCTGTGACTCCAATAGTTCAGCATTCTTTTTAAGGACTTCATAACCTTTCTTGAAAGAGAGTTCTTTTTTACTCATTCCTATATACCTTCGTTACATTTGCTTGAATGGTACCATCCAGTAATTCGACCTGGATGTTATCACCTGAGATTTGTTGAATAGAGCGAATAGCTTTTCCTTCACTACGAACAATTCCGTAGCCTTTAGCCATCACGTTTCTTGGATTCTGAATTAAGGTTTCACGCATCAGTGATTCGACTTGATTCGTTGCCAGTTTGATCTGTTGCTGGGCTAAGTAATGCAGGGTGCTTCGCAGCAAATCTACGCTTTTATTAGCTTCATTGATTTGCCCATGTGCAAGCGTCTTAATCACTCTCATGTATTGATCATTTTGACTTTGGTACGCCGTGATTTGATGTTGAGATAAGAGCTTTATGGTTTGGAATGAATCTAAGACGTCCTGCGTCCGTTCAGCGATAAGATTACGAATACCACCAATCACTTTACTTGGTGTATCAAATGAACGGTTTGCAACTTCATCTAGTATTGTGCGGTCTTTCTCGTGACCAATGCCGACCCAAATCGGAACAGTTCGTTTAGCCAACAATGCTGCCAGTTCGTAATCATTTAAATAGGCAAGGTCGTTCACAGCACCACCGCCGCGGATAATCACAATGAGATCAGGTGGGATATTGAAATCGGTAGCCCATTGTCTCAGACCATTACTTAGAGAAGTGATGATACTCTGTGCTGCAGTGTTCCCTTGAAATGTGGCTGAATAGTATTTGAAATGACATACACCAGATTTTTCTAAAGCATCAGCATCTTTTTTGAAGTCACCTAAACCTGCCGCATTCTCAGGAGCAATTACCAGGACATTCTGAATATCAAACGGAGTAAGGATGAGCTTGTTTTTATTTAATAAGCCTTCAGAGGTAAGTCTTTCTAAAATTTGTTGATAGCGCCGTGCAATGTCTCCAAGCGTATAGCTTGAATCAATATCTTCAACATTAACTGAAAAGCCATACTGTGGATCAAACTTGGCTCTGACTTTTACCAGGACATTTAAATCTTTTGAAAGCTCTACACCGCTTTCCCTTTCAAACTTAAGCACCATTTTCTGAGCTGTAAATTTCCAGATGGTCCCTTTGCAACTTGCTATAACTTTGTCGGTACTTTCATCCTTTTCAGCTAACTCAAGATAGTAATGTCCGCCCTTAATACTAAGATTGCGGATCTCAGCTTTAACCCATACAGGTTCATTGAAAGTAATTTGAATTACTTCCTGTACTGTGGATAGATAATCACTGAGAGAAAACTGAGGTTCAGACATTAGGTCAATTATTTTAAGTGCTTAGGTGAATAGTATTAAAGCAAAGCTAGAAGTGCAAATTGAGAATATGCTCACTTGACCCTGATCAAGGTATATGGCATATTTCTGCTATAGTGGACGTACATATGGAAATTCACTTAATTACCGTAAAAAGCTCATCATTTGATGGGCTTTTTTTGTTGCTAGATAATTTGGAATAAAATGTGAATGAGGTCTCAATATAAACCAAGTATATTAGTTGGTATTAAGTTCTCCATGATAGTTAATATCAGTTTATACCTGCACCTTCCCCAAGTTGCAGGTTTTTTTTGCTTCATTTTTTATTCGATTAATGATTTAATTATTTTGTTGTAAATAAAAACAACGATTCCTTGTATCAGCGCACATGACCAAGGGGAAAAGCCTTACAGAGATGTAGGGCTTTTTTAATGGTAGCTTAACTTAAATCGTATTGGTGTAAATTTTAATATTTATCATATACTTAGTAGATATGGTTCGTTCAGATAATTGCGCTTTTTTGTTTGTGATATAGTTTAATCATTGCTTACAACAAGAAGAATAGAAATGAATATCTGTATCGGTGGTGATTTAGATGGCAGGGTAATAGTGCTTGATAAACCCTCTTTTAATGCTAAAGAAGTAAACAAGACAAAATCAACAAACTACATTAAGCAACTGTATGTCATAGATGGTGACGTCTACTATTTTTGGCGTGATGCTGAGCTTAAATTGTGGGAAGTTACTCAACGAATAGAGATATTACTGGCAAAGGCTAAGCGAAAATCTATTTAAATGTCCATGAGAGTAGGTTTTTTATTGCCTTTATCCGTAAAAGAAATTAGTTTAAATTAAACCAATTGTTAAAATAATTATGAGAACGGAAGACAATGAATAGAAAATTTGAACTACATGTGATTAGCCAGATCTATGACTTTTTAGTTGAGAGAGAGGGGTTTACCTCACTAAACCTTGATCGGAAGGTTACGGAGTTTTTTCGAGAAGTACATGTAGGGCAAGAAGAAGATTTTACAGTTCTTGAATCAAATAAAATCTCAGGAAACTTTGGTGAAGTTTCCTACATCAATTTATTGAATGTTCCGCATTTCAACGATAAAGATAAATTTCTGAGATGGGCCCATAAAGCTTTAAATCTATAAGTTGTAATAATTCAGTGTAATCTGAGAGGAATTGTTTCATTATTTAATAAATTCAATTACATAAATAATAATGTGGTTACATTATGAACAGTAATTCATCAGAAGGCGGTTAGATAGATACAAATCAGAGTGATATGTTTGAATCAAAAGTTCTACATGGATGGAATTAAAGATGAAATTATTAACTTTGGTGAGCATAGGTGCGGTAGCAAGTTTCTGTTTATTGTCAAAGCGTCACACTACTGAAAATTCATTTCATTCAAACTTCGATAAAGTTGTTCGAAATGCTGTCTTACAGGGATTCATATAAATATAGATGCCTAAGATATGTAGCTTTTAAGTACTTAAAGGAGAAATAAAATGATCAGATTATTAATGTGTATATTTGGCCTTCATGGTGCTAGAGAGATTGATTACACCAATGACCAAAAAGAAATTTGTGTATGCCGAGAGTGCTTGAAGAAAGTCAAGAGTCCTCATGATTAGGTATAATTTCTTTTTATGAAAAGACAGTCTAAAAAATCTGAGCATATAACCTCAAATTGGACAACCGAGCAAGATAGTTTCTTAATTGAAAATAGTTTTATGGTGATTGAGCAGCTTATCAATCATCTGCCTTTTACTGAAGATGAAATTATTAAGCGTAAAGAGGTACTAGGTCTCACTAGAAGACATAGACAGATGCGTAAATTTTTAAGCAATTAACCGTACCGGGTTTGTCGGAGGGTCAATATTCTGAGATGAGAAGCATTGCTTCGCAAGACGTAGCGAAGCGTAGTGTCCCGATGACAAAATTAAAATATACCCCTGAAATCAGAGAAAGAGCCGTTCAATTATTGATTGAATCCGAAAAAGATTATCCTTCTACTTGGGCTGCAATCACAGCAATTGCGCCTAAGATTGGTTGTACTCCTGAAACACTTCGTGCCTGGCATCAAAAGCATTTAGATCAGCAAAATCCTATTAAAGTACAACAGATATCTGATCAAGAAAAAATGAAGCAAATGGAACGTGAAATTAAAGAATTAAAGCGTGCCAATGAAATTCTACGTAAAGCAGCCGCTTTTTTCGCCCAGGCGGAGCTCGACCGCCCACACAAATAATGGTGGATTTCATCCATAACAATAAAGACTTATATGGTGTTGATGCGATTTGTAGGATTTTACCGATCGCAGCTTCAACCTATTACCGGACTCTAGATCTCTGCGAAAATCCAGAACATCGAGCAAAGCGAGATTTACATGACTTGCATCATGCTGAGGAGATTAAACGAATTTGGAAGGAAAGCTCAGGTCGGTATGGTGTACGTAAAGTCTGGCAAAAACTGAAACGTGAAGGCTATATTATTGCACGCTGTACTGTTGCTCGATTAATGAAAAAGCTAGGTATACAAGGTGTTTGGCGTGGTAAGAACAAACAAACTACCCGCAGCCGAGATGATCAAAAACGAGCAGATGATTTAGTGAAACGGAATTTTAGTGCTGATCGACCTGACCCTTGCGAAGCAGTGCTTCTCAGGTCAGTGACTTTACGTATATTCAAACCAATTATGGCTGGGTCTACACCGCCTTTATTATTGATGTGTTCTCGCGAGCAATTGTTGGATGGAAAGTATCAACACGGATGAATACAGATATGGTACTTGATGCACTGTAGCAAGCATTGCATGATCGAGGTATGCCAAAGAATGTAATTCATCATGAAGACAGAGGTGTGCAATACCTCTCTATTCGCTACACCAATCGTCTAGAAGCAGCAAATTTACGAGCGTCAGTCGGCACGACTGGTAATTCGTATGATAATACTTTGGCTGAAACGGTAAATGGTTTATACAAAACAGAGGTGATTGAATATTTAAAAGCAGATTGGCAAGGTTTAGCAGATGTACAACTTGCGACACTAAACTGGGTAGATTGGTTCAATAAAAAGCGTGTACACAGTGCACTGGGTTATGTATCGCCTTTTGAGTTTGAAGCAATGTACTATGATAAGATTAACCCGTTAGGTCAGGTGGCCTAACTTAAATAAAAAAGTCTCCGACAAACCCGGTACGGTTCACTCATCAATATAATTTACCCTGGAAAAAAATTAATCGTGTGAATTGCTACATATTTGACAAATTTTTCAGATAAGACCTTTGCTAAATCATCTTAGAATTAGCTGCATAATACTTATTTAAACATTGATTACAGAAAAAGTTAGTTGTTAGGAACTTAAAGTAAAGGTGGTACTTAAACTGGTTACTAAATATAGAATAGTCTCAATAATAAATATATAAAATAATAATTTACAATTTCATATGATGCGTATCATACGCATCATATATAAAGCTTTCTATTTTGATATAATTGATCCAATCAACCCCTTATTAGGTTTCATTTAAATTCCATGAGTCTTACTGAAATTAAAGTTCGCCAAGCTCACTGCAAGGAAAAAACCTGTTTTTTATCCGATGAAGATGGGCTTAGCCTGAAGATTGAACCGAGTGGAAGAAAATCTTGGTGCTATCGCTATACAGATCCACAAACTAAAAAACGTCGACGCATTCAGTTAGGTCTTTATCCTGATTTATCGCTGAAAAAGGCACGACAAGTCAGAGATGACTTTAAAGACAATAATTTCTGTTTTGAACATGATACTGCCTCTAATGTCATCACCTTTGGTAAGGTCGGGGAGGAGTGGTTAC
>NZ_JEZN01000029.1:0-26101 GCF_000581715.1 Acinetobacter sp. 479375
AAATTGGTAAAGCAAGAAATCATGCAGTACAAGGCTGTTGGGACAAGGGTCAAAAGCAGTGGAAACGAGATATTGGTTATCATCGACGATCCCGAATAGAGGCTAAAATGTTTGCCTTGAAACGACTTGGACAAGGTGTATCTAGTCGATGCTTTAATCGTCAGGTGGTTGACTTGCAAATAAGAGTCGATATTTTGAATAAATTTACTCAACTTGGTACAGCTAAAACGGTGGCTGTTGCATAAATATCTGAAGATTAGAACAACTCTACCTTTCGTCTATTTGTGCAACAAAGCCGGTGAAGAGTAATCGCG
Organism: Acinetobacter sp. 479375; assembly: GCF_000581715.1. Lineage (NCBI taxonomy): Bacteria > Pseudomonadati > Pseudomonadota > Gammaproteobacteria > Moraxellales > Moraxellaceae > Acinetobacter > Acinetobacter sp. 479375. Next base: position 315 of record NZ_JEZN01000029.1, read on the forward strand.
TTTTCAAAACTTCACTATAAAAATATTGTGGATTTTCATACTATAACGGCGTTCAAATAATTCATATGACTTAATTAATTTTTGGAATTTTTATGTTAATGCGGTTTAAACAACTTACTCTTTCGTTGTGTTTTCTTGGTTTAAGCGCAACTGCTTGGTCACAAACCGTATTGGTCAAAAGTGAAAAGAATATCGAAGAATATAAGCTGGATAATGGTTTTCGGGTCGTTCTTGCCCCAAACAATAAAGAAAATAAAGTCTTTGTAAACACCATTTATTTTACAGGTTCTTTAAATGATCCAAAAGGTAAGGGGGGACTGGCGCATCTTTTGGAACATCTGGCATTTAAAGGCACGCAGGATGTCAAAGGGGATGAGTTTCAACGTAGGCTTGACCAGTACACACTCATGACCAATGCCAGTACAGAATATTATTCTACACGTTATACCAATATTGTACGTCCCGAGCCACAAGCCTTAAATGAAATTCTATATTTAGAATCGCAACGAATGGATAAATTGGTATTACAGAAAAAATTTGTACCTTCTGAGATTGAAATCGTCAAACGCGAACGTGAAATCCGCATGGATCAGCCATTTTCAGTGTTAATGGATCAAATGTTTAAAGCGGCGTATGGCAATCAATATTTGGGTCGCTTACCGATTGGCGATTTACCCGAGCTCAAATCAATTCAACTGGATGAAGTCAATAAGTTTTATCGAACATGGTATGCACCTAATAATGCTGTAATGGTCATTTCAGGGAAATTTGACAAAGCAGAAGTGTTAAAGAATATTGATAAAAACTTTAGCCCAATTGCTGCACGTACGATTCCTGCCAGTGTACAAGTGCCAAAACTGGATTCAAGTAGAATCAATCCACGCAACTTTTTAGTTCAAAAGGGCAGTGATTTGGCTAAGTTTCATATTTATATGAATGGACAAAATCAGAAAATCCAACCTGCATTGGCACTTTCGCCGTTACTTTATACCATGCAACCGAGTGGACATTTATATAAGGGATTAGTTGAAACGGGGATCAGTACCGCAGTTCAATCGACCACATGGTTAGATCAGGATTTTAATCTTGTGTTTCTTGGGGCGATTTATGCACCGAATAATGATGAGAAAAAAGTCGAATCTACCCTGATTTCTCAGGTGGAAAATGGCAAAGCATTTGACGACACCGAGTTAAAACGTGTCAAAACCCTGATGCAAAATCAGGCAGATCTGATCATGAATGATGCGACTGCTTTGGGTTCGCGTTTGAGTGATTATATTGTCTCCTCAAAAGGTAATTGGGGGCAATATTTTAATGATCTGGATGCGGTGAAGAAACTCAATGTGAATGAGGTTAATCAAACTTTAAAACAGTTTTTAACGCCTGAACATCGTATTGCGGGGGATATTAAACCCACCCCAGAAGAACAAAAAAAGGCACTGGAACAAAAAAAGCAGCAGGAAAAACCCAAAACGCTAGATCAACAACAAGCTGCTGAAGAACCTTTAAAAGATGCCAGTATCTATAAGCAGGAAGTCAGTCAATATGTAAAATCATCGGCAGATTATTTACAAAATACTGAGAAAAAAATTCAACGCGGTAAACTTAAAAACGGTATGCAATATGCGTTGTTCCCAACGCAAACCCGAGATGATCGTGTTTACGCTACGATCACGCTTGATTTTGGTACGGAAAAATCTCTATTTGATAAAGGTACAGTGCTGGATTTAACTTCTTATTTGTTGCTGCGTGGTTCAGACAAATATACTTTACAGCAAGTTGCTGATAAATCGATTGAAGCGGGCGGTGCTGCGACAGCGACCAGTGCAGATAATGGGATGACCATTAATATTCAAGCGCGTAAAGACAAATTTGAAGACTTTTTTAAATTTGTGGTCGAGGTGATGAAACATCCAAGTTTTGAGCAAACCCAGTTTGATTTGATTAAGTCACAAAGCTTGGCCAGTCTGGATCGTCCATATACCGAACCTGAGACTGTAGCTGCTTTGAATTTGGCACGACTTATTGAAATTTATCAACCAGGCGATTTGCGTTACCACTTTGAACCTGAATTTGCAAAAAAGCAGCTTAATCAAGCGACGCAGGCACAAGTCAAACAGCTTTATAATCAATTCTTTGCCATGAATCATGCTCAAATTGCAATCACAGGCGATTTTGATGCTAAAAAAATGCAGCGATTCATCGCTCAATCATTTGGTTCTTGGTCAAGTTCACAGCCTTATCAGAAAATTTTATCGACAGATACGGATTATCCTGCTCAGAAAGTACATGCCTTGTCTGAACAACGCGAATTTGGAAACTATCAAAGTATTTTGACTTTCCCTGTGGGGGTGGATCATCCCGATGCACCAGCGTTGATTGTCTTTACCAATATTTTAGGTCAATCACAATTATCTTCACGTTTAGGGCAGGAACTTCGTGAGAAAAATGCATTGGTCTACGGTTTTGGTAGTGATTTACAACTAGATAGTGACACCAATGTGGGTGCGCTAACCATTGAAGCTAACTATACCGCAGGGCGTGGTGAGCAAGTTTCTCAAACGGTGCATCATGTCTTGCAAAAGTTATTGCAAAGTGGAGTCACCGAACAAGAATTAGAATCTGCCAAGGCTGATATTTTGAAAAAACGAGTCACCACATTAGAAGATGAACGCAGTATTCATCGTATGCTGAATAGTCAGTTAGAACGTGGTAAAAATATGCTAGATCGAGGACAACGTGATCGAGATATTGCCAAGTTAAACAAGGCGGATATTGATGCTGTGATTAAAAAATACATCAAGCTCGATCATTTTGTTGAGGTCATGGCTGATCAATATGGTCAAGCTGCAAAGAAGCCTTAAAATATTGATCATTTAAAGGCTGCTTAGGCAGTCTTTTTTTATATATTTGGATTTGACTCAATAGTAAAAAAAAGGCTATGTTAATTTTGTTGAAAATATAAAAGTTCAAAATAAAGGTAAAATCATGTTGAATAAAAGCACAAGATCGTTCGCTATCATTGCATTAATGACATTATTGGGCAGTCCAGCCCTTGTTTTAGCCAGTACGGAAACCAGTACAGTTCGCAGTCAAAATGGGAGCTTGGTTTATCTTGGGGATAGTTACGCTAATCTAATGCAAAAAATGCAGCAAGCGCCTGTTTCTCAGCGCAGTTATGAGTGGGAAGAAAATCGCAAAAAATTAACCGCAGTCGATTATATCTATTTGATTGATAATACCTATTATACAGTGACCATTGTGAATAATGTCGTTAAAAAAATTGTTTGGGATCGTAAAATTGATCACTAAATTTTATAGACTTCTTTCATCACTGTTTAGATTGTCTTTATTTTCTCCAAAACAAAGAAATAAAAGAACTGATGAAAGAAATCTTAAGATAAAAGACATAAAAAAAAGCCCGAAAGGGCTTTTTCTCAATGGTTGTGATCGTGTTTATGATCATGCTTATGCGTATGAAATTCTTCATTTTCACGAAAGCGTAAATAGTTATCAAACTGTTCGCAATACTCGTCATAATTATCTTCAAGCATCATTTGGAACTGTTGCAAAACATATGACATCACTTGTTGTTTGGCATCACGCATTTCATTGCCATCTTTAAAGTTATTGGCAGCAACCCAAGTATTAAAACGCGCTGTTCCAAATAACATGGCTGCACTGACCTGACCGCGAACTTCGGCAGGATTTGGTTTTTCACCCTTCTTAGGGCGGCAAAACTCATTGGCAAGTTTAATAAACTCATCAGCACGCTCAAAAAAAACTGCATTTAAAGCTTCTTCTTCAGTGATATCAGTGGCATCAATTTTTTGAGACATGGCTTTTTCCAACACAAACGAATGCCGCTATTATACGTGAAAGCCTTGCATAAACTAAACCTTTGATCTAGGCTTAAAATAGCCTAAGTAAATTTACAACAGGTGCTTTATGCAAGATGCAATCGCCATTCAACGTTTAAAAACGGACATCGCTGTATTGCGTCAGCATAGTTGGCCACCTGAACATTTGGAGCATGTCGAAGGTTTACCGATTTATTATGGTTTGCAAAATGAAGTTGAACAATATTATCTTCAATGGAAAGAATTGATTGAAAGGGCACAAGCGCTATGCCAGCCTTTTATGCAAGATGAAGTCTTAGATGCAATTCATTTACCTAGCCATTTAAATTTACCACTATTCTTCTTTCATGTTGATCGGATTCGGATTAATAAAACTCGGGCGAAAGAATCCAAGACCTTTAGAGGTGTTGCCAGCTTAATCGAAAAATGTGGACAGTTTGACACAGATCAAATTTTTGCCATGCAGCAATGGCTGGAAAGCGATGACACAACCGCTTTAGTGGCTCATCGCGAATTTATTGATTTAAGAACTTATGTTTTTCAGCATGGGCAAAGTGACTATACCCGTACCCGATTTTATGTAAATGGTATTATTCTAGGCGTTGAGCCGCATTTTAAACTGGTCGATGCTCGTGAAAAGCCAAGAAAACAACGTAGTGATAGTTATCAAGACCCGATTGCGGACAATGGTGTCTGGAAAGTCTTTGCTAAGCATCGTTAATGTATAAAATGAGATCTAAGCCTAAAACTTAGATCTCATTAACTTACCAAAACACTTTAATGTCTGCCAATTTTTTCAACGCTTGTTCGGACTCATGTAAAAGTTGCTGCTGTTTGGCTTTACTCCAACCCACGGCAAACCAGTATTCAGCTTGTTGATCGGCAGATTGACTAAAGACCTGCTCAGTCACGTGTAAATCGTTATATAAACCAAGTTTGTCTTGAACAGCTTGCAATTGTTTTAGATATTTTTTTACCGATTTTCCATCATATAAGCTTGAAACAAACTCAATGCAATAACGTAATCGTTTACAGCGTTTACGGGTACGATGTCTTGCTTCAACTTCAAGTTGACTAAAATGATCAGCAACATGAATGATGTTCTGATGCAATTGGTTCAATGACTTCTCGATTTTTTTCTTGAGTTTTGATGATTCTTTATGATTTGTTTGCTCGTGATAACTAAATGCTAAAAGTTGTAGCAGTAAACACATGGTTTCTGTTTTTTGAAAAAGTAGATGAAGCTGTTCATCTATTATTGCCGTTTCAGGTAAATTTTGAAAAGGCGCGTCTGCTTTTAATAATTCAGGCAATATTTCATCCCGAACCACGTCTAAATCACGAGTTGTACCAAGCGCCTGAAAAATTTGCTTAAGCTGCGTTTCCCATAAAGGATCAATATCCTCTGACCAAGATTTAAAGCTTTTAAAAATACTACGCATACGTCGAATCGCGATACGTGCCTGATGAATGTGTTCAGGATCAGCAACCCCATCTGCAATCACTGCGACATTGGGTAATAACTGTTGTAATGTATTTGATACCATTTTTCGTATGGCGGCATCTGGGGAGTCTTTTTTACTTAATATCAGGCTTTTGGCTTTCACCGCAGGAGATGCTTTTTGTTGAACTGACAATAAATTACCCCGTTCAGCCTTACTACACACATCGAGCCAAAGCTGATATTTTTTCACCCAGTCTTGGGTAAATAAAATCAATTGTTCGGGTGAACCTTGCTTTAACTCAAACTCAACTTCGCAAATTTTTTCGGATAGCTCTGCTGCGGAAACGATGCCATCATCCAGACAAACTTCAATGTCTGTTTCATCAATGGAAAAAATTTTAAAAGTACGCTGAACATCTGTTTTAAATTGCAACATTAACTGCTGTTGTTCACCTAATACTTGGTCAAGTAAATCCTTAACAACTTTATTTTCCGAAAATAGCTCAAGATTTAATTCGGGTTCAACATCACATTGACCTAAATGAACTTCATGTTCAATGCGTTCCAAATGGTTTTTACCCGAAGCTTTAAAAGTTTGTACCCAATGATCACCTTCCTGACGTAACCGAATGGCCATGTGATTTTGCGCAAGTAAGCGATCTGCTGTGTCATAGTACTTGGCTTGTAAATGAATTTTTTGGGCAGTTTTGGGCTTTAGTGCTTGCAATACACTTTTTTTCTTACTCTCAGGAAGCTGAAATTTTAGTTCAATTTCGACCATGAGCTTACTCCTAAAACTTCTTTAGATTTTAATGGCTTAATTTTGCTTAAGCATAACATTAAAAGCTGTTTTGAAATTGTAAGATTTCATGAGGTCAGCTTTGATCGTTGTATATCAGAGTACATGTAACATGTTCTATCACTCCATTTCATATTACTGGAAAACAGGCTTTTTAAAGATTGAGCTTTCAGGTAAAGTGAGGAATAAATAGTCTCAGGATGATGACCATGAATGCGCCAGTAAAATTGCAAAAAAATTCCAACAGCAATCTAAATATTCAATTACCCATTAAAAATTATCAGGAATTTTATTACTTCTATCTCACTGAACATCGCAATATTTTAAGCCGTCGTTTACATGTTGCGGGAAGTAGTGTAGGGCTCTATTTTTTGAGTAAAGCAATTCGTAAGCGTAAACCGAAGTACATTGCTTATGGATTACTTTCAGGTTATGCCTGTGCGTGGGTTGGACATTTTGTTTTTGAAAAAAATAAACCTGCCAGTTTTAAGCAGCCACTTTATAGTTTTATTTCAGACTGGAAAATGTTTTCAGATGTGGTTCGAGGTCGACTTAGTTTAAAAGACCGAAAATTGGATAAAATTAATAGTTGAGTATTTAAAAGCTTAACAATCAGTAAAATGATGATGCTTTGAATCAAGCAAGTTTAGATATATTCATTACTATTTTATACAGTTAATTTTTGATTATTTAATTTATTTTTAAGGTAACTCATTTCTTAAAATATAGTAAGTCGTAATTGATTATTACTTGCCTTTTTAGTGAATAAAATTTGAGGTGTTATGTTGATATTTATAAAATTAATTGTAATAAAATTCATGTAATTATAAGAAATGAACTGGTTAAGTTATAAATCTGTATTGATCTTTTAAGTATTTATTCTAATAATTGTCAAACAATAAGGTTTGGATGCCTTAGACCTTATCGTATTTACGACAAATTGATAGGATTTCCCATGAGAAAATTAACAACAGCACTCCTACCAGTAGCATTACTTGCTACAAGCTTTGCAACACATGCAGCAACTTCTGACGGTAAAACTTTTAGTGTTTCCGCTGGGTGGTTACACATTATGCCTCAAGGCGAAAAGCAGGGCGTTTATGGTCAAAATAATTTAACTAAAACTCCTGTTAATGACCCAAATGCTGGCTTTGAAATTGATGATGCTGACACTGGGGCTGTGCTTTTAGATTATTATGTAAATGATAATGTATCTTTAGAACTTGTCGCTGGGGTGCCACCTAAAATGGAAATTTTAGGTAAGGGCAGTATCTTAGGTGGTGCGGTCGATCTTTCGAAAGTAGGAAAAGTGGGTGAAGTAGATGCTTATACTCCAGTTCTTCTTGGGAAGTATCAATTCGGTACAATTAATAGTAAATTTCGCCCATTTGTAGGTGCAGGTATTATGTATGCACACTTTGATGGTTTTGATCTTGAATCTACTGTAAACCCTGCTTTAAATGCGGCTGTAGGCGGTGGAGCATTAGGCTTATCTGCGACTAATGTAAGTATTGATGATGCTGTTGCTCCTGTAGCGACGATTGGTGCGGACTATAACTTTAATAAAGATTGGTTTGCGACAGCTTCTGTAACTTACGCTCACTTAAAAACTAAAGCGACTTTAGACATTAATTCATCTACTTATAACAGTACAGTGATTAAAGGTGAAACGGATATTGAGATTAATCCGATTGTAACTTTTGTCGGTCTTGGTTACCGCTTCTAATTGATTCAAATCTAAAGAGACTCGATCATTGATCGGGGCTTTTTTATGGGAAAAATTAAAAATAGATTCGACTTTCACATTATTTAATCATGATTTTTGCTATAGTGATGCAGTTTATTATCTAGATAAGAGTAGTTAAATGTTAGAAGCTCATCATCGTAAAGCATTATTTTTTATGGGATTGGGGTTATGTTTTCTATTTTTTCTTATTGGAATGGCTTTTTGGGCAGCAAAAAGCGATGCAGAAAATCAGCGCCAATATCAGCAACAACGCGCAGAAATTGCCAAAAAATATAACCAATCTGATGCTGAATAAAACAGAATTTTATCAGCTTAAAATCTGAATGATTACAAAATGTCTTTATGTAATTGACGAATACTGGGGACTTCAGTATATCGAAAAACATAATATCCAGCTTCTTTAAACATCTTGTCGCGCACTCGATCTTCTTCTACTTTTTCCAAATGACTGGGGTCGTCGAGTTCTATGACCGCGATCACTTCAAGCGCATCATTTAAAATGACAAAATCTGTGACTTTTCGATTAAATTTACGTCTAATTTTATAGTGATTACTGGTAATCAAAGCACTAAAAGCGACTTGGGCCAGAACATGATGATTGGGAAAAGCATGTTTCAACCGATGAAACATTTTTGATTCAAAAGGCGTGATTGGAGCGCGAGCAAAAAATTGTTGTCTGGAAAATAAAAATGATTTAAAGCAAGCAATTAGAAGCAATAGACTGCATATACAGCCTAAACTTAAAAAGAATATTTGAGATGAACTCAACACACTTTGCCTATACTCAAAAGAAAACCCACTCTAAATAGAGTGGGTTAAAAATTTGGCTCTCCCACCTGGGCTCGAACCAGGGACCTGCGGATTAACAGTCCGTCGCTCTACCGACTGAGCTATGGGAGAATCTGGAGTAGGATTCTAAAAGGCAATCGATTTTCGGTCAAGCCTTAATAAGCTGAAATTATTAAAAAAAGTTTAACTGATTTAAAAATAGTCAGATACTAGTTGCTTAGCTTTATTTTCAGATTTTTTTATTTAATCAAAACAATAGATTTCTTTCATGATTCTTAGATTAGCATTTGAAGTGTAACACTGTGTCGTTGCCATAATACCTGACTCGGACTCATAAAAGACGTCTAATATTAATTCGAATCTGTTTATGATAATTTGCAAGTGTTATACAATATTTTTGCGTTTTAAGGTTGAATCTGAGTTTTTATTGTATTTTATTATTTTAAGTGCAATTTAATTGCGTTTTATCGGTGCAAACGCTTATTATTGCTGCTTAATTATAGTATCAACTCATTTATTGTGGTTTTCATTCAACTGATGTTGAATTTAATTGAAAACACAATAAATTTCAATTGGGTAAAGACCTGATATGAATGATTCACTTGATGAATATGATTTTAAAATCTTGCAGCATTTGCAATGTAATGGTCGATTAAGCAATCAGGAATTGGCTGAAATCATTGGTTTATCAACTTCACAGTGTTCCCGTCGTCGTATCGCGCTTGAGCAAAATGGCATGATTCAGGGCTATTATGCCCAGTTGCATCCTGAGGCTGAGTTACAGCCGATCATGGGAATGATTGAAATCAAGTTACTTCAATATAGTGATGATGTTTTGAACAGGTTTCTGGATTTTGTACAACATGAGAACATGATTCGTGAAGTTTATAAACTGACGGGTAATTTTGATTATTTATTAAAAGTGATGGTGCGCGATTTAAATGAAATGAGTCAACTGATTAATAAACTGACTACGCTAAAAATTGGGGTAAGTAATTGTCATACCTCTATTGTTCTTGAGCGTATCAAAGAAAATTATCAAATGATGAATCTGGATCAATCACATGACTAATCTGACTGCTGATCTAAATCTCAATGCTGAGATCAAAACTCGACCACATACTTATATTGAAGATGGTCTTGCGATGATTATTGCGACCTTTATTATCTCATTTGGCATGATGTTGATGCAGCAGGCGGGAACACTGACAGGTGGGACAGCAGGTTTATCTTTATTGATTCATTATGCGACAGGACTAAAATTTGGTCTGGTTTTTTTCTTGATCAATATTCCATTTTATTATTTGGCATACAAACGCTTAGGTATGCCCATGGTGATCAAAACTTTCGTGGCGGTCGCGCTACTTTCTGTGTTAACAGAATTACATCCTTATTTTATTCATGTTGATGGCTTAACTCCATTGTATGCCACTGTTTTAGCCAATGTGTTAATGGGCTTGGGTTTTCTGATTTTATTTAGACATCGTTCAAGTCTGGGTGGTTTTAATTTGCTGGTTTTATTTATTCAAGAGCGTTATGGAGTTCCAGCAGGCAAAGTTCAAATGGGTTTGGATATTAGTATTTTACTGGCATCAGTTGTGTTCGTCAGTTGGACATTACTGGCTATTTCTATTTTAGGTGCAATCATCCTTAATTTGATATTGGCACTTAATCATCGTCCAGATCGCTATGTAGCTTAAATGATCTATACGCTTAAAGCAGCAGGGGCAATCCTCGCTGTTTTATTTACTTCTCACAAATAGACATCCAGCCATGACAATAAAAAAAGCCTACATTAAATATGTAGGCTTTTTTTGAATCTTGGCTCTCCCACCTGGGCTCGAACCAGGGACCTGCGGATTAACAGTCCGTCGCTCTACCGACTGAGCTATGGGAGATTAGTTTTGGCTCTCCAACCTGGGCTCGAACCAGGGACCTGCGGATTAACAGTCCGTCGCTCTACCGACTGAGCTATTGGAGAATCTGATGCGCATTCTAGGCACATCTTATGTACAGGTCAAGGATAAAAACTGAAAACAACATTTAAATGATTTATTTATCATCAAAACATAAACTTATGCTGCTTTATTCGGCATGCACGATGTCTTTAAAATGGTTTTAACCAAAGAAGATACAAACAATTGTCTTTTTGAGCATAACAATCTTATGAAAATGTTTTCTCATGGTCTTGAGTATTAGGCTAAGCAAAAATACATTTATTGTTTAATCTATAATTAACTGACTGAAATTTAAAATATTTATTTTTATATCCTTTGTTTTTTCATTTTTATAGTTATCATACAAAAGTATAATTGTTGACAATATTGTTGATTTTAACCAATTAAACCTTTATTTTTGACTTATTAAATATTAATTGTTGACAATGTCGTGACAACTGAAATAACTCAACCGATTAAAGAGCTAAACTCAATCACGCTCACCGATCAGATATTTAGAAAGATTCAAACCGCAATTGTCAGTGGTGATATTGCCCCAGGTACTAAAATTTCTGAGCCTGAGCTTGCTCGCGTTTATGGGATTAGCCGTGGGCCATTACGTGAGGCGATTCATCGTCTTGAAGGGCAAAAGCTGGTTGAACGTACTGCGCATGTCGGTGCGAGAGTCGTGTCGTTGTCACATCAACAGCTTTTCGAGCTATATCAAATTCGTGAAACTTTAGAAGGTTTGGCTTGTCGTTTAGCTGCACAGAGTATCGATAAACAGCAAATTTTAAATTTGCGTGAAGTGTTGCACTTGCATGCGCAAGATCCAAACTTTAAAGAAGGTAAAGGTTATTACTTACAAGAAGGTCAGGATGATTTTCATTATTGCATCATCAAAAACTGCGGTAATAAAACTCTTGAAAAAATGCTGTGTGATGAGCTTTATCATTTGATTCGTATGTATCGGGTGCAATATTCCAAAACGCCAAATCGTCCACACAAAGCGCTATCTGAACACATTCGCATATTAGATGCGATCGCAGATGGCGATGCTGAACTGGCAGAGCTTCTGATGTGCCGTCATATCGCTTCATCTTATCGCAATATCCAAAAACATTTTATTTAACCCGATGTTATAGCTCAGTTATAAAGACAAGGAGTAACAAATTCATGTCAGTATTATCCGCAGGGCAAAAGTTTAGAGAAGCAGTTGCCACTGAGCATCCACTACAGGTTGTGGGTGCAATTAATGCTAACCATGCTTTATTGGCACAACGTGCAGGCTACAAAGCCATTTATTTGTCTGGTGGGGGGGTTGCAGCAGGTTCATTGGGTTTACCTGATTTGGGGATCAGTAACCTTGATGATGTTCTAACCGATGTTCGTCGTATTACCGATGTCTGTGATTTGCCATTATTGGTCGATGTCGATACAGGTTTTGGTGCTTCTGCTTTTAATATCGCGCGTACCACCAAGTCGATGATTAAGTTCGGTGCGGCAGCGATGCATATCGAAGATCAAGTGGGCGCAAAACGTTGTGGACATCGTCCAAACAAAGCGATTGTTACGCAACAAGAAATGGTGGATCGTATTAAAGCAGCAGTGGATGCGCGTACTGATGAAAACTTTGTGATCATGGCACGTACCGATGCTTTGGCTGTAGAAGGTTTGCAAGCTGCAATTGACCGTGCAGGGGCGTATATCGAGGCGGGTGCAGATATGTTGTTCCCAGAAGCGATTACAGAGCTGGCCATGTATAAGCAGTTTGCCAATGCCACGAAAGTGCCTGTTCTAGCCAATATTACCGAGTTTGGTTCTACGCCATTATTTACTACGGAAGAATTGGCTTCTGCCGATGTCAGTATTGCCTTATATCCACTTTCAGCATTCCGCGCGATGAACAAAGCCGCAGAAAATGTGTATCAGACTTTGCGTAAAGAAGGCACGCAAAAGAACGTGGTCGAAACAATGCAAACCCGTCAAGAATTGTATGAACGTATTAACTACCATGCGTTTGAGCAATATCTTGATGGAACTTTTGCGAAGAGTAAATAATTTTACCCCTCCTAACCTCCTCCAGAGGGAGAGGGAATTCACGAATTTAAGCCCTTCTTTCATGAAAGTCTTAGTAATCGTGAAGGCGGCATGGATGCCGCCACGTTGGGCTGCGGTAGCAGGGAAGTACCGTCAGGTCAACAAAGGATTTTTGCTTACTTTTGATCCCTCAAAAGTAAGTCCAGCCGAAGGCTTATCCTCAAATAAGATGAGAGTTCGGTAAGACACCGCTACGAAATTCACCAAAGGATATAAAAAGGACAATCTTATGAGCAGTAATGAAACAACCACAGGCTTCAAACCAAAAAAATCAGTTGCACTCAGCGGACAAGTGGCAGGCAACACTGCACTCTGTACCGTAGGCCGCAGTGGCAACGACTTGCACTACCGTGGTTATGACATTCTCGACCTTGCAGTCGGTAGCGAATTTGAAGAAGTCGCACACCTATTAGTACACGGTAAACTTCCGAACAAAGCAGAACTTAAAGCGTATAAAGCAAAATTAAAAGCACTTCGTGGCTTACCAGCCGCATTGAAAACCGCACTTGAGCAACTGCCACCATCTGCACACCCAATGGATGTGATGCGTACGGGTGTTTCAGTTTTAGGTTGCCTAACCCCAGAACATGAAGACCATAACGAAGCGGGCGCGAAAGACATCGCTGACAAATTAATGGCAAGCTTGGGCTCAATGTTGTTGTACTGGTATCACTTCAGCAACAACGGTCGTCGTATCGAAGTTGAAACCAACGATGACTCAATCGCTGCACATTTCTTGCATTTACTGCATGGTGAAGCGCCATCTGAAGAATGGATTCAAGCCATGCATACGTCTTTGATTTTGTATGCAGAGCATGAGTTCAACGCATCGACATTTACTTCACGTGTGGTTGCAGGTACAGGTTCAGATATGTATTCAGCAATCACTGGCGGTATTGGTGCGCTGCGTGGTCCAAAACATGGTGGGGCGAACGAAGTTGCATTCGTGATTCAACAACGTTATGACAATGCTGATGAAGCAGAAGCAGACATCCGTAGTCGTGTTGAGAAAAAAGAAGTGGTGATTGGTTTTGGTCACCCTGTTTACACTGTTTCTGACCCACGTAATGAAGTGATCAAGAAAGTGGCGTGTGATCTTGCCGAAGCGCAAGAGAACAACAAGATGTATCTAATCGCTGAACGTTTAGAAGCGGTGATGAAAGAAGTGAAAAATATGTTCCCGAACCTCGATTGGTTCAGTGCGGTGAGCTATCACTTGATGGGTGTGCCAACCGCAATGTTTACCCCATTATTCGTGATTGCACGTACCGCAGGTTGGTCAGCACACGTGATTGAACAACGCCAAGACGGCAAAATTATTCGTCCAAGCGCGAACTATACGGGCCCTGAAAATCTTGAATTCAAACCATTGGCGGAGCGTGGTTAATGAACACAAAATATCGTAAACCACTGCTGATTCAAAAAAACGGGGATACCCAGCTTGAATACTATGACGTGCGTCAAGCCGTGGAAGATATTCAGCCAGGCGCATATGAAACTTTACCATACACCTCTAAAGTGTTGGCTGAGCAGCTTGTGCGTAAAGCTGATACAGAGAACTTAACTGATTATTTAAAACAACTCATCGAACGCCGTCAGGATCTGGATTTTCCTTGGTATCCAGCACGTGTGGTTTGTCATGACATCTTGGGCCAAACCGCACTGGTGGATCTTGCGGGCTTACGTGATGCGATTGCCGATAAAGGCGGTGATCCATCCAAAGTCAATCCAGTCGTTCCAACCCAGTTGATCGTCGATCACTCTTTGGCAGTAGAATTCGGCGGCTTTGATCCTGACGCGTTTGAGAAAAACCGTGCAATTGAAGATCGCCGTAACGAAGACCGTTTCCACTTTATTGAGTGGACGAAGACTGCATTTAAAAATGTCGACGTGATCCCTGCGGGTAACGGCATCATGCATCAAATCAACTTGGAAAAAATGTCTCCAGTGATTCAAAACCGTGATGGCTTGGCGTTCCCAGATACATGCGTAGGCACAGACTCACATACGCCACATACCGATGCGCTTGGTGTGATTTCAGTCGGTGTCGGTGGTTTGGAAGCTGAAAATGTCATGCTCGGTCGTGCTTCGTGGATGCGCCTACCTGACATCATTGGTGTGGAATTGGTTGGTCAGCGTCAAGCTGGTATTACTGCAACGGATATCGTACTCGCATTGACTGAGTTTTTACGCAAAGAACGTGTTGTCGGTGCTTATCTAGAGTTCTTCGGTGAAGGTGCTGACAGCATGTCTGTGGGCGACCGTGCTACGATTTCCAACATGACACCTGAATACGGTGCAACTGCTGCGATGTTCTACATCGACCAGAACACCATTGATTATTTACGTCTGACAGGTCGTGAAGATGCACAAGTAACTTTGGTTGAGCAATATGCCAAAGAGATCGGTCTTTGGGCATCTGATATGACCAAAGCTGAATATCCACGTGTATTACGTTTTGACTTATCTCAAGTCACTCGTAATATTGCAGGACCATCAAATCCACATGCTCGTGTTTCTACTGCTGATTTGGCGGCAAAAGGCATTGCAGGGAATTTGGATGCAGCAAAAGCACAAGAAGCAGAAGGTTTGATTCCTGATGGTGCTGTGATTATTGCTGCAATTACCTCTTGTACCAATACCTCAAATCCACGTAATACAGTGGCAGCAGGTCTATTAGCACGTAAAGCCAATGAATTAGGTTTGGTGCGTAAACCTTGGGTGAAATCTTCGTTTGCACCAGGTTCAAAAGCGGCTGCGCTGTATCTTGAAGAAGCAGGCGTATTGGAAGACCTTGAAAAACTGGGCTTTGGTATCGTGGCGTATGCATGTACCACGTGTAATGGTATGTCAGGCGCACTTGACCCTGTTATTCAACAAGAAATCATTGATCGTGACTTATATGCAACCGCAGTCCTTTCGGGTAACCGTAACTTCGATGGTCGTATCCATCCATACGCAAAACAAGCGTTCTTGGCATCTCCGCCATTGGTGGTGGCGTATGCAATCGCAGGAACGATTCGTTTTGACATCGAAAAAGATGCACTGGGTACAGACAAAGATGGTCATCCAATTTACCTGAAAGACATCTGGCCTTCGGATGCTGAAATTGATGCCTTAGTCAAAGAAGCGGTGAAGCCTGAACAATTCCGTAAAGTTTATATCCCAATGTTTGACTTAGGCGTAACGGAAGAAGCGGAAAGTCCGCTATATGATTGGCGTCCAATGAGTACTTACATCCGCCGTCCACCGTATTGGGAAGGTGCATTGGCTGCACCACGTACCTTAACCAATATGCGTCCGCTTGCGATCTTGGGGGATAACATCACCACTGACCATTTATCGCCTTCAAATGCGATTATGATGGATTCGGCTGCGGGTGAATACCTACACAAAATGGGCGTACCTGAAGAAGACTTCAACTCATATGCAACCCATCGTGGTGACCATTTAACTGCGCAACGTGCGACATTTGCCAACCCGAAACTGTTTAATGAAATGGTGGTTCGTTCAGACGGCATCATTAAACAAGGTTCAAAAGCACGTGTAGAGCCTGAAGGTGAAGTGATGCGTATGTGGGAAGCGATTGAAACTTACATGAACCGTAAGCAACCGTTGATCATTGTCGCGGGTGCGGATTATGGTCAGGGTTCTAGCCGTGACTGGGCAGCGAAAGGTGTTCGTCTTGCAGGGGTTGAAGCGATTGTCGCAGAGGGCTTTGAGCGGATTCATCGTACTAATTTGGTCGGTATGGGTGTTTTACCGCTTGAGTTTAAAGCAGGTGTAAACCGTAAGACGTTGAAGTTAGATGGTACGGAGCTGTATAGCGTGATTGGTAATATTGCGCCTCGTTCGACTTTGACTTTAGTGATTGAACGTGCCACAGCGGATGGTAAGGAAGAGATTCTGGAAGTGCCTGTGACTTGTCGCTTAGATACTGAAGAAGAAGTTTCTGTGTATGAAGCGGGTGGTGTATTACAGCGTTTTGCACAAGACTTTTTAGAAGGTCAAGTGGCTTAATATTTTAGCTAAAAGTTATTGATATTGTTTGAAAAAGCCCTATCTTGATGATTAATGCCAGTCAGTTAAGCTGATTGGCATTTTTTCTTTGGATATTTTGGATATTTTGGATATTTTACTTTAACCACTCTCGGACACAGCCTTTGCTTTTTTCAGGTAATACATACATTTTTGAACTTTCTAATAAATGCTCTAAATGTTTAGGCAAATTACCTGCCGACTCTAAATGCGTGTGCCTCAATATATTGATAATACTCATCGATGCGATATGAAAACTGATCTTTAATGGGCTTAACTTTGCTCGTTCAGCCATAAATCTCATCTGCCGTCTCAATACATTATATGCAATCAATACACCCCATAATTCCTGGATAAATCAAATCAGGCTGCTTGCTTCTTAAAATCTAGACATCTTGTAAATCACTTTTAATTTTTCCGATAGCATATCTCAATTTCCCAGCGTTGAATGTAAAGCATGCCAACCTCTTTGGGTGGATATGCTTTTGAATCCATTAAAGATGTAATGTATCGTCTAGTTTTGCCTAAATGTTCAATGTCTATTAAACGAGCTTCCCAATATTCTCCCAACAATGGATTCAGTTTCTTCGCTCTAGGTGAAACAGACATTCTGATGTGAGCATCATGTTTTGAGTGTTGTTTTATAACTTCATAACGTAAATTATCTTTGGCTTGCATCAGCCAATGACTGTCTTGTGTTTGGGAATGCCAATTTATTAGAAAATCACCGGAGAAATAAGCCCGATCAAATAAAGTGATACTCTGCGGAGGCGCTTTAAGTTGATTTGCTAGAGTAAGTTCTCCCTGATCCATACTTCCCAGTTTAGCATCTATGATTTCATGAGTATTGGCATTAACCAGGCAAGTTGCTCTCATCTGGGGATTAGGAGCAGGAACAGTTTTACCTTTCGACGAGCCAAAGCGATTAAAATTTTCTTTAGTATGTGGCATAGACCAGACAATACCATCAACTGCACATACACTAAGACTTTGAAAACCTGAATATTGTTGCTGTGACTCCTTAGACCATGTCTGGCTAAGCGTAGAAAAAAATGCTTGCAAGGGTTCCAGACCCAAACGTTGGCGAGCCTGTACGGATGCACTGGGAACACAATATTCCGTTGTACCAAAGACAAGTCGAAAATCTTATTTTAAGTTCAGATTGGCGTATGAAATATAAAAAAGAATAATCTACTCAAATATGAATGACTTTGTTAAAAAAGTAAGCTGTTTATCTTTATCTCAGATTTATAAATATAAATATTTTCTGATCTTTGTACCTGTGTAGACAGTTAAACAAACATCTCTCTTTAGACTCATCCAGAGCATAATACCAAAGATGATCACAGCACGTCTCATATTAGATCTGAATGATACGGAGAAATGATCATCAGGTATAGGTTTAGTTAATCATTCTTAGATATCTATAACAGCAGAATGTATGGATATATATCGAGATACGAAAGAAATAATTTCGTAAGAAAACTCATCCAGCATTGTCTGGAAAAGTACCAAGAAAGCATGGTTCATTTCTGTTGGGTATTTTAACTCGCTTGCGATCTATTTGATAGTACCTCTTTGTTTATTCTTACTGTGGTGGGTAGCGTCAAACGAGCAATGGATGCCTGCCCAAATTTTACCTACCCCAAAAGACACATGGAATTCTTTCGTTGAAATAGCATCTCAAGATCTGTGGTCACAGCTTGAGATCAGTCTTGAGCGCTTTGGTCTTGTCTTATTGTCAGGTGCATTAGGCGGCGTATTTCTAGGTGTTTTACTGGGTTATAGCCGCATTGCAGAACAATACTTATCTGCAACGTTTTATGCGTTGGTCATTAAATTCAAAGAATTAGGTCGCCCTCATACCCAAGTTGCCACTTAAAATTGATTCATTTAGGATTGCTCTAATCCTTAAATCTTTGTGCAACAAAGCCCAGTACTACTACACGCAAAAGGCACTATTGCAGAGTAGAATACATTGATCCTTCACAAAATAATTTAGAGGTTTTTGAATAGTAATACTACAATCTAAATAATGCTCTGTAGTTTCTTATTCACTGAGGGCATGCATAATTTTCTATTCCAAATAAAAACATTTTAAAGAGTGCGGTAACCATTTAAAAATAGGCGCACTGTATTTTGTACATTTTCTTGCAACAGCTTTGTATTCGGTAGATAGGATTCATCTCGAAGCAAATAATAATGCCCAAAAACACATAGCTGAATAAATTGAATGGTTGCAGTCCCGATATTTTTAATATGATAGCCTTTTTGCTGATTGAGTTGGGCTAAGAATTCTTCGACAGGTTGACGGCTTTGCATCATCAGGGTGTTGATCATATCTGATAATTCTTGAATACGTTGTACTTCAGGAATTGTCATCCGCAGTAACCGTATATTTTCCAAAGAAAACCAGCGTACAGCAATAAACATACCAAGTTCATATAAACTTTCAGCATTCACAACTTTATTCTTAGACCAGTCTCGAATATCCTGAATATATTGTTCAACTCCTGCTTGAATTACGGCAATAAATAAGTTGGTTTTATTTTGATATTGTCTATAAATAGTCAGTTTGGAGACCTGGGCTTTTTTAGCTATACCTTCAATACTACTGGCTTGGAAACCATTTTCTAAAAAATAAGCAGAGGCAATATTTAATAAGTGTTGATGCAATGCCTCAGAATCCTGTCGGGTAGGGCGCCCTGTCAATACCTTTTTTAATTTCGTACAATCATTTGTCATCTAGCTGGCTTTTTGATATGTCGTCTAAAGGTTCTATTAAAAAGACAATTAAAAGAATAATCAATCTCTGTTCGTATAATCATTCAACAAAACTATATATGAACAATGAATAACATTATACCGATTAATTATTTTTTATTTAAATCTATTTCCCTTATTTTAAAAACATAAGTGAACGATATCGTTTACTTAAATTCTTATTATCAAACATGAAAAAACGATCAAGAAATTTGAAAATTTGTAATTTAAGTAAGCTCAATTATGTGAGAAAAATATGAGTGAATCAAAGCGACAAATAAAATTAGGGGCTTTTTTACAGAGTGTGGGGCATCATCTAGCCGCTTGGCGACATCCAGAGGTGAATCCTGAAGACGTGACAAGCCTAGAACATTTAAAGAATTTGGCAAAAATTGCAGAGCAGGGCAAATTTGATGCTATTTTTTTTGCAGATGGTCTAGGGTGGCCACAAGCCGCACCGCATTTATTAGCCAAAGGAGCGCCTGCATACTATTGGGAACCCTTAACTGTTTTATCGGTACTGTCTCAAGTCACTGAGAAAATTGGCTTAATTAGTACTATCTCAACTTCATACTTAGCACCGTTCCATTTAGCTCGTTTATTTGCGTCTTTGGATCACATTAGCCATGGGCGCACAGGTTGGAATTTAGTGACTTCAGGCACTGATTTTGAAGCTAAAAATTTTAATTTAACTGAGCAAAACAAACATACAGAACGCTATTTGCGTGCACGTGAATATGTCGATGTGGTCAAAGGTTTATGGGATAGTTTTGATGATGATGCCTATTTATTTGACCAAACATCGGGAAATTTTTTTGATGCAACCAAATTACACTATCTCAATCATCAAGGTGAGTTTTATTCAGTTGCAGGACCATTACAATCTGCACGACCAGTACAAGGTTATCCTGTCATCGTACAAGCAGGTTCCTCGGAAGATGGCCGCCACCTAGCAGCAGAGACTGCTGAAGTCGTGTTTACAGCACAGCAAACTTTAGAAGGTGCTCAGGCTTTTTATCAAGATATTAAAGCGCGCGCGGCTACTTTTGGTCGTGATCCAGACAGTATCAAAGTCATGCCGGGCATTATGCCAATTGTTGCAGAAACGTATGAGCAAGCATTGGAAAAATTTGAACAATTACAATCTTTAATTGACCCAGTTGTCGGTGTTGGTTTGCTGTCTGCATTTTTAGGCAATATTGACTGGGAAAAATATTCTTTGGATGATCCTGTGCCTGATTTTCCTGTGACAGAAGGTTGGCAGAGCCGTCAGCAATTATTGCTTAATTTAGCCCGTGCAGAAAATTTAACTATTCGCCAGCTCTATAAAAAAGTCGCAGGGGCGAGAGGTCATAAAATTTTGATTGGCACACCAGTTCAAGTTGCAGATGAGCTTGAACATTGGTTTAACAATGGTGCAGCCGATGGTTTTAATATTTTAGCTCCGACATTCCCCATTGGTTTAACCGACTTTGTCGAACAGGTGATTCCTGAGTTACAGCACCGTGGCCTATTTAGACATGAATATGAAGGCACTACCTTACGTGAACACTTAGGTTTAACCCGTCCACGGAGCCAATATCATGACGCAGCTTAACCTTAAACATGTGGAAGTAGAACCCGCCGAATTTGCTAAAGTTGAACAACCCGCTCTTGACTATTTGTTTGGACGTAAGGTCACAGCGAAAGTCTTTTTTCTACTGTGTTTATTGATGGTTTTTGACTTTGCTGATCGGATGATTATTGCCAGTATTTTGCCATATATACAAAAAGACTGGGGTATTAGTGATGCGCAGGCAGGTTTACTAAGTTCTATTTTGACTTTGGGCATGGTTTTGTTTGCTTTTCCAGTATCCATGCTAATTGAACGCTATGGCCGTATTAAAGTTGCCAGTTTGATGGGGATATTCTGGGGGATTGCGTCTGCTTTAGGTGCATTTAGCTCTAGCCTTTCTCAGTTAGCTACCACACGTTTATTTGTGGGTATTGGTGAAGCGGCGTATGCCCCAGCTTCATACTCGTGGATAAGTACCGCATTTCCACGCCGTCGATTACAACTAGCACTCGGTATCTTTTCTGCCAGTCAACCGATTGGTATGGCGGTCGGTATTGCCTTCGGTGGCTATGTGGCACAGCATTATGGTTGGAGACATTCGTTAGGGTTGCTTGCAATTCCAGGAATCGTTGTTGCATTTCTGTTGTATCGTGGCCGTGATTATCAAAGTGTTTTAGTTCATGAACATGTTGTACAAACCAAGCGGGCTCAATCTGGAACGACTCATTCAGAAATATCTTTAGCTTCTTCTGTGCCGTCTCGCTGGACCTTGATCAAGCAGAATTGGAACGCGATTCGGCACACGCCTTCGTTGTTACTCACTTATGTCACTATGGCGGTCGTTACCTTACAGTGGATTCCTGTGGTGTTCTTTTTGCCAAGTTATTTACACCGCGTGCATCATTTAGAATTAGCGCAAGCCTCGCTCATGACCAGTGCATTTTTACTGGTGGGTATTCTTACTTTGCCACTCGGTGGTTGGGTTTTAGACCACCTGACACAACGTTTTTTTAAAGCAAAATTCTACGTCTCACTGGTTGGCTATGCTTTGGCTACAATATTTTATGCAATTGCTTTTGGATTTTTGACAGATTTAAAACTGCAATTTGGCCTAATTGTTTTGGCTGGAGCAGTTTTAAGTTTTTGCAGTTCTGGCCCATTGAGCTTGACCCAAGAATTGGTTCCAGTCTCTGCCCGAACCTTGTCGGGAACAACTTCTGTGATGACCATTCACTTATTGGGTTCAATCCCAGGACCATTTATTGCGGGTTTGATTTCTGATGCCTATGGAATCTCGCCTGCGCTTACAGTGCTTCCAATCATCAGTGGAATAGTTGCACTTGGGTTATTGGGCGCTGCTTTGTATTTTTATCCAAAAGACATTGCCAAAGTTAAGCACAGTCATTTGGAGATCTTAAAACAATGAGTGTTGAAATATTATTTTTCTTCGACTATTCAATTGAACGGTTACAAAAGCACATACAACTTGAGCGATGTTGAATCGCTTAGATACTCAAAAAACGTTATTGGATCATTTAAATATTATTTTTCAATCGAAAAGTAAGAGCAGTTTTTGACTTTAAAAATGGACCATTTCCACTGTATATGCATTAAAAACGAAATTTTTCGGGGTAAATCATGAGTTTGAACACATTGAAAGTAGTAGGATTACGAGTGGTCGCATCAAGACCATTTATATTAACCACCTTGTCTGTTGCAATTGCGGCTGTATCACAATGCATTTATGCAGAAGAATCACAGACTGGAGTTGAATATCTAAAAGTCAGTGAGCAAAATGTAGATGCGATTCAGCTTGAGGCCGTTACAGTCACTGCCCGTAGACGAGTTGAAAGCGAACAAAAAGTCCCCGCACCGATTACTGTGCTGAAAGGTAAACAGCTTGAAGAAGCCAAGATTTATCAGGTACAAGATTTACAACAACAATTGCCTAACTTCACCTCACAATTCATTCATGCGCGACAATCTAGTGTGGCTGTACGAGGGATTGGTAATAATACTGCCAATGAAGGCTTGGAAGGCAGTGTAGGGATTTACTTGGACAATGTTTATTTAGGGCGACCGGGACAAGCGGTATTTGACCTATTAGATATTGAACAAATTGATTTACTGCGTGGGCCACAAGGAACTCTATTTGGTAAAAACACCACAGCGGGAGTTTTAAATATTACATCGAAGCAACCCATTTTTGATCGAGAAGGGAGTGCTGAAATTTCGGTAGGTGAGCGTGGCTATAAGCAAGCGAAGGCGATGATCAATCAACCTTTGTCTGATACTGTAGCTGTTCGATTATCGGCTTATGGAACCCATGATGATGGTTGGGTTGAAAATACTCATACAGGTGAAGATCTCAATGAAATTAATCGCTTTGGTGCGAGAGGACAGCTTTTATATAAACCTGACGATGCGTTTAGTCTAAGAATTATTGCTGAGCATAATCGCGAAGATTCAAGCACAGGTTCTTTGGTGCCTTATAGCTTTGCGCCTTGGAATCCAAATGGAAATCCAGCTAGCTATTTACCGTTAGGCGTAGCAGGTTCAAATGCAACAACCTATGCAGAACGTGCTAAATTGCTCGGTGCAAAAAATATTGACCGTAATCCCTATGATTATAAAGTCGACTTCGATGCCGAACAGCAATCTAAAGTAGACCAAAGTGCTGCTTCTGCAGAAGCCAACTGGTTATTTGACAATGGTTTTAAGCTAACCTCAATTACAGCATGGCGAGATTGGAATTTTAAACCCAAGAATGATTTAGACTTTAGCCCTTTAGATGGTATTACAGGTGGCTTTGAAGTTGAACAAGATCAGTTTTCTCAGGAAGTCCGCTTAGCCTCACCAAGCAGTGATACTTTCGACTACGTCGTCGGGGGCTATTATTTCTATCAAGATATTACCAGTAACAATGCGTATCGTACGGGGACGGATGCGGCAGCACTCACAACGGCCTATCCCAACAATGCCTATCTTTCAGGTACAGGCCGTTCAACCACTGACAGTTATGCTTTGTTTGGACAGTCGACATGGCATGCAACAGACAAGTTTGATTTAACAACAGGACTACGTTTAACTTCCGAACGTAAAAGTGGTGAAGTTCAACAAAATAACGTCGAGCCTATTATTTACGCATCACTAAGCCCTTTATTTAAAGCCTTTAACTCGGGGCCTTTATCAAGGAAAGACAATAGTGTTTCGGGTTTAGTGACAGCAAGTTACACGTTTAAACCCAATATTTTAGGTTTCGCAACTTTCTCTACAGGGGAAAAATCAGGTGGCTTTAATATCAACAGTGTTGCCACGCCTGCCGCTATTCTAGGTAATGATGCTTTAAATATTGACCCAGAAAAAGCCGAAAACATTGAGATTGGACTAAAAACTGCATGGTTAGATCAACGTTTATATGCAAATATCAACGCCTTTTATACCAAAATTAAGGACTATCAAGCAGTCACCAATATTGCTTTAGGCAATCAGTTTTTAGGCCTGCTGACCAACGTTGGAGACTTGACCAGTCAAGGTGTCGAAATTGATTTAAAAGCGAAACTGAACCGTCAATTTGCCTTGAACTTTAATGCTGCATATACAGATGCAACTTTTGATTCGGGAACAGCGCCGACACCTTTTGAAGAATTTAATGGTGCCGGAGGGACGAGTGATAGCGGCTATGGCAAGGGTTACCGTGATATTTCGGGCAATCGTGTCAATGGTGCGCCACGTTGGACGGCAAATTTAACTGTTCAGCATCAGCATGACGTGTTTGCCAATACACAGCACTATAGTTTAGTTAACTATGGTTGGCGCTCAGAGATTTTTTCAGATGTAAATAATTCAATTTATTCTAAAATTCCAAGTTATGGGGTATTGAATTTAACCACAGGTATTCGTATTACTCATGGTAAAAACAACGTCGATATATCTATTTGGGCAAAAAATGCCTTGGATAAACATTATTACTTAGGTTTGGTTAATTCTGGAAATGGTGTATACGCAGGTTCCGCTGCACAACCACGAACAATAGGAGCAAGCATAAAATATAATTTTTAGTTAATTTATGGGCTTTGTTGCACAAATAGACGAAAGGTAGAGTTGTTCTAATCTTCAGATATTTATGCAACAGCCACCGTTTTAGCTGTACCAAGTTGAGTAAATTTATTCAAAATATCGACTCTTATTTGCAAGTCAACCACCTGACGATTAAAGCATCGACTAGATACACCTTGTCCAAGTCGTTTCAAGGCAAACATTTTAGCCTCTATTCGGGATCGTCGATGATAACCAATATCTCGTTTCCACTGCTTTTGACCCTTGTCCCAACAGCCTTGTACTGCATGATTTCTTGCTTTACCAATTTCATTTTCTGCCCATAAAGCAGCATTGGAACGAGGAGGGATAATTACATTTGCTTGCCGTTTCAAAATCGCATCATAACAATTCACTGTGTCATAAGCACCATCAGCCGTGACAGATGCAATGGGTTCATCAATTTGATCTAAAAGAGGTTGGAGCATTTCAGCATCACCATATTGGCAGGTCGTGACTTCAACCGCTTGTATTTCTCCACTGTTTGCATCTGTCGCAAGATGTAATTTCAGCCATTGACGATGTTGGTTTACGCCATGTTTTTTACGCACCCATTCCCCATCACCTGTAACTTTGATCCCTGTGCTATCAACTAAAATATGCAAGTCTTCCTGTGGATTTTTTGCTGATTTATGTAGAAGTGGCTGCAGCTTATCT